>JAJZEJ010000593.1 GCA_021828635.1 Chloroflexota bacterium | reverse complement strand
GCTCACCAACGAGTTGAGGGATAATGCCCAGGTCATAGCCCAACAGGCGTATCGCGTGTTGCGTGGCCTCGATGCCCAGGTCAGGACGCACAAACCACTGTGAGTAGGGAATGACGAGCCAAATCGGTGGCAATGCCTCCTCGATAACGCTGTCCGCGATTTCCTGCATGAGACGGCCACTCGCACGCATCACTGTTAGTTCTGGCTTGGCACTTCCATCTGCACGCACTAGCCCGATGCTGTTTTCATTATCACTTGTCATGTTGCTATTGGTATGCCAGAGCCATTGAATCAGCCCCGCGCTTCTGGCAACCAGACTCAGCGTGACTTTGCGCTCTAACAGACACGCGGCTTGCTCCTCGCTACGCCAGGGACGCCCATCAACATCGCTGACCAGCATCACGCCCGTCTCTTGAATCAGGTTGGGCTTATGCAGCGTCTTATCCATCAACATATCCCAGAGTAGCGCATCGTTATTCCACCAGGGATGCGTTGTCGTATAATCGACGGCGGAAGCATAGAATTGTGGTGCGAGCCGTGCGCCTGCTTCATCTTGCCCGACACCAACCAGCGTTTTGCTGCCACTGGTACGAATGATCTGCCGCATCTGCCGCGCCCACGTACTAAACACCTCCTGCGAGTAATGCGTGTAATCGGCGGCTTTGAGCATGTGCCGATAGCTGTTATCGCGCACGCTGGTGGAATAGTCTGCCGCTACTGGTGGCGTGATGTGTTGCCAGGTGGGCATATCAGTAGGAGTTTGCCGCCAGCGCAATTGCAGCTCAGACAGGCTATAACGCTGCTTGAGCCAGTGTTGGAAGGACGCTTGCTCAAATTGGTCATAGTTGGGAATGGGACGTTGTGAAAAGATGCGGGCGGGATCGCCGAAACTTGGCTCGTTAATTAAATCCCAGGTCAGCAGTTCGACATCGGCATAGCGTTGGGCCAGCAAGCTAACGAAATCCTGTTGCGCCTCCAGGGCGCGTGGGTCGAGCCAGGGATTCTCGCCCTCGAACTGTGGCGGGAAGAAACTGAAAAAGGTAAAGATCAGGTGTATATCATGTTTGCAGATAGTTAGCACAAAAGCATCCAGCGCACGCAAAAAAGATTCGTTGGCAACACCGCTGAGGACAACGAAATCGCGCCACGCAGTCCAGATGCCCGTGCGAATGACATTCATCCCTGCTGCCCGAATCTCAGCTATCTCATCATCCCAACGTGCCGGATTGGGCAGGTGCAGGAATTTACGTTGCACACGCCCATCCATATAGGTTGTGCCGAAGAGTCGTACTGGCTGTCCCTGCTGATAAAAATGGTCGCGCCCGGCACTAAGCCGTTTTTGCCGCGTAGCTTCGACCAGAGAGGCATCCCATAGCCAGAAACCGGTTTCCTCTCGTAGCCGCAAATGGGCATCGCTATGGTATTCGGCGACAACCCGATAGAGGCCGGGTATATGACAATCGTGTAACGCTATGCGCCGCTCTTGCAAGAGGGACGCTGGCCCAAAGGAGATTTCGCCTGGTTCCACGACAATCTCGCCTTGCGGCCCGCTTATATGTAGAGAAACATGTAGTGCGTGCGGTGTGCGTGCAGTGATGAGCAATGTTGGCGTTTCACCAGACTGATAGCAGGCCAGCGCGGGACGTACAGCGAACATCGTCAGAGGTTCATAGGCCAGCGCAATCAGGCGATGTAACAGTTCTACGTGTGCCAACCAGACTTCCTCTGTAGCAGGTCTCCAGGCTGAGATCAGCCAGCGACCGCCCTTGAATTGTCCCGCGTGTTGTTCCATCAGCCAGGCGGGTGTGGCGATGTGTTCTTCACCAAAGGAAGTGTCAATTGTTGCGAAGAGTAATGGTTCAAGCGCAGTATCAAGCGGCCCAGCCGATCCCATTTCCTCCGGGTGGTCGGAAGTCTGTGTCAGTTTAGGGTAGCAAGCCCAGAATTGTCCAGCTTGCTCGACGCTGATATTGAGCGGACAATCTTCTAAAAAGGTAGCACCTTCAGCCGGAACGAAACGTAATGACGCCTCGTGCGGTGTCACATCGAAGAATGGACCCAGGTAGAGTTGTCGGGTGTACGTATCCTGTTCAGGCTCAACCTCGCCATGCTCAGTAACGGGATGCGCGAATGGCATCCCACCAAAGATGGCGAGGTTGCCCCCCGCTTTCAGGAAGCTCAGCAAAGCGGTCCAGGCAGTCTTTGGGAAGTAGGAACCATGAAAAGAGAGCAGGACGCGGCAGCCATTTTCCAGACGTTGTGCCAGTCCATTCGCGTCAACAGTCTCGAACGGCGCTGGCAGCAATGTCTGAAGAGCTGCTTCTGAACATGCCTGTGGATAGGTTGGATCGTGGAAAACCACGATGGCTGATGAATGTACGTGTGAAACCATTTCTCCTCGCGTTTCAGTCTGTCATTGGTAACAAAGCGGGATCGTCATTGGGAGCAAAGCAGGGTATGATTCATCACACCCCTACCTGACATCGGCAATGGAGACACCGGTATCAATGTACCTTTGCCCTAACGCATACATAATGATCGGCACAACCAGCGCGATGACGGTAGCCGCCATAAGCTGCGTATCGACCGGGTTGAGCGGATTCTGAAAGTAGAGCAGGCCGAGCGGGATAGTGCGCTCGTTGCTGTTATTCAGATAGATCAACGGGTTCCAGGCATCCTGCCAGCTTCCCAGGAAACTAAAGATAGCGACAACGATCACGACCGGCTTGGACTGCGGGATGACAATACGCCAGAGAATGCCAAAGCTGCTACAGCCATCGAGACGCGCCGCTTCGTCAATTTCGTGCGGCAGAGCGATGAAAAACTGGCGAAACAAGAAGATGCTAAACGCACTACCGAAAAGCTGCGGCACCAGGATCGGCAGAAAGGTACCGACCCAGCCCAGGTCGCGGAAGTATTTATACAGCGAGACCGTTAAAATTTGCGTGGGCAGCATCAACGTCGAGAGTACCAGAATGAGCAAGATGTTGCGCCCTGGGAAGCGGAAGCGAGCAAAACCATAGGCGACCGTTGCGGAGACGACCGTAGGCACAACCGTGGCATAGGCGGCTAGCCAGATACTATTGAAGATGTA
>JAJZEJ010000721.1 GCA_021828635.1 Chloroflexota bacterium | reverse complement strand
CCACGCTGAACATTGACGATGTTGCATTGTTCACCCCTCTCATCGATCTGGGTAGCATGAGACATCCCACGCTACTCACGCGACTCTTTATCAGCTAACCCACTTTAAGTTATGAATCGTACCTGGCCATGATGATCTTCTTTAACAAAATACATCGGAATATCGAAGGGACCGATTTATCGTGTCCACCCCTGTTATTCGTGTTGAGCGCGTGGATGAACACCGTTTGGAATTACTTTCACCCACGAGAAGCGCACGAGTCACAGGACGGACGCGATAAATCGGTCCCCACACCAGCGATTTCTAACGTATTTTGTTAAGGAGCATCATCATATCCCTACGATTTGTTAGGAACAAAAAAGAGCGTGGACACATATCTTATTACAAACTCTGTAGAAGCGGCTACGCATGTTGCAAGCTCTGTACATGGGTTGCTTGATCTCTCTTTCGTGTACAATGCTGGCATAGTGCAAACACAGCTACAAGTACGAGCGCAACGCCCACCGCTTAGAGTTGTGCGTGCTTTTCCATTGCCGAATGGTGGAAAATTGGTACACCTGCATAACCTCTCCGGCGGTGTGCTAGCTGGTGATCGCCTGGAATTGCATGTAGATGTGGCAGCGGATTCCTATGCACAATTGACCACGGTTGGCGCGACACGTATCTATCGTAGCCACGATGAAGCCACTCCCGCCTCACAAATCACTACGGTGCATATTGGTGAGCATGGCTTACTTGAATATCTGCCCGATTCGCTCATCCCTTTTGCTGGCTCGCGCTATCAGCAGCAGACACAGATTGTCTTGGAGGATGGTGCAGGACTCTTCTGGTGGGAGACGGTTGCACCCGGACGCTTAGCGCGTGGCGAATGTTTCGCGTATGATCTACTGCAACTGAGCTTCAACCTATCCACTTCTACTAAGCCACTTGCTATCGAACGCTTTACTCTAGAGCCACAGCGTCAACCTCTTTCGACATTAGCCCGTCTCGGTGCCTATCGCTATTTTGGCAGTTTCTACATCTGTCGTGTCGGTTTAGAGCCTGCACGCTGGTCCTCATTGGAGCAGATGCTGAGTCGGTTGGCCGATGAATTGACGCGGGAGGGCGAGACGCTTTGGGGTGTGAGTACGCTGGTAGCACATGGTTTGATTGTGCGCTATGCGAGTCGGCAGGGATTATTGTTGCCGAACGGACTCTTTGCCTTCTGGCAGGCGGCGAAGCGTGAACTGTACGGCAACGATGCCATTTTACCGCGCAAAATCTATTAATTACAGAAAGGAAGCACAGCGATGTATCTTACTCCACGTGAACAGGAGAAATTGCTGCTGTTTGTCGCGGCGGAACTGGCACGCAAGCGACAGGCACGCGGTCTCAAGCTCAACTATCCTGAATCAGTCGCCCTACTATCGGCTGAGATAATGGAGGCGGCCCGCGATGGTAGAACTGTCGCCGATATCATGTCTTTTGGCACCACCATCTTGAAGCGTGCTGATGTCATGGAAGGTGTGGCTGAGATGATTCACGAGGTGCAGGTGGAAGCAACCTTCCCCGATGTCACCAAGCTTGTTACTATCCATGACCCTATTCAGTAGCTTGAGAAAGTGAGGAAAGCCATGAATCCTGGTGAATATTTGCTGAATGCTGCCGCCGGAGAGATCGAGGCCAACGTGGGACGCCCAACGGCAACCGTGCTGGTCAAGCACATAGGTGATAGGCCGGTGCAGGTTGGTAGCCACTTTCATTTCTTCGAGGTCAACAGCGCATTGCACTTTGAGCGTCAATCCGCGTATGGTATGCGCCTGAACATTCCCGCCGGTACCGCCGTGCGCTTTGAACCGGGTGAGGAGAAAGAGGTTATGCTAATCGCCTTTAGCGGTGAGCGCGTCGTCTATGGTCATAGCGGTAAGGTCAATGGTTCGCTCTAGCTACTCAAAAGGAGAAGAACATGAGTTTGCGCATTCCACGTTCAACCTACGCCGACCTCTATGGCCCAACCGTGGGCGATAGAGTGCGGCTGGCCGATACCGAATTGCTTATCGAAGTTGAGAAGGACTTCACCGTCTATGGCGATGAGATCACTTTTGGTGGAGGCAAGGTTATTCGTGATGGTATGGGCCAGAGTAGTCGGGCTATCCGTGAGAGCAACAACGGCACGCTTGATCTTGTCATCACCAACGCGCTGATTGTGGACTATTGGGGCATCGTGAAAGGCGACATCGGCATCAAAAGTGGGCGTATCGTCAAAGTTGGCAAAGCCGGCAACCCTGATACAATGGAGGGTGTTGGCCCTGAACTGGTTGTTGGCGCGGGTACAGAGGTGATTGCCGGTGAAAATTTGATCGTCACGGCTGGTGGCATCGACTCGCATATTCATTTTATTTCGCCACAACAGATCTACGAAGCCATCTCTAATGGCATCACTACCATGATCGGTGGTGGCACTGGTCCGGCGACTGGCACCAACGCGACCACTTGCACGCCGGGAGCCTGGAACCTGGGGCGTATGTTGCAAGCTGCGGAAGCCTGGCCGCTCAACTTTGGCTTTCTGGGCAAAGGCAATGCCTCAACGCAAGAACCCTTAGCCGAGCAGGTACGCGCCGGTGCCTGTGGCCTCAAATTGCACGAGGATTGGGGTACCACGCCCGCCGCGATTGATACTTGCTTAAAGGTCGCCGATCAGTTTGATGTGCAGGTGGCAATTCATACCGATACGATTAACGAGGCTGGTTTTGT
Source organism: Chloroflexota bacterium (assembly GCA_021828635.1). The sequence continues at coordinate 364 of JAJZEJ010000721.1, read as the reverse complement.
CGAGGATACAATTGCTGCGATTGCCGGACGCGCCATTCATACCTATCATACCGAGGGCGCTGGCGGTGGACACGCACCGGATATTATCCGCATTGCTTCTTACCCCTATATCTTGCCATCTTCGACTAACCCGACTCGACCATATACCACTAATACTATCGCTGAGCATTTGGATATGCTGATGGTCTGCCATCATCTCAATCCGCAGGTACCCGAAGATGTGGCCTTTGCTGAGAGCCGCATCCGCCCAGAAACGATTGCCGCCGAGGATATTCTGCATGATATGGGCGTGATAAGCATGATCTCCAGCGATTCACAGGCAATGGGGCGCGTGGGCGAGGTTGTGACGCGCACATGGCAAACG
>JAJZEJ010000782.1 GCA_021828635.1 Chloroflexota bacterium | reverse complement strand
ATGCCACAATAGAATAGTATCATAAGGTATATCGTGAAGCTAAGCTCGTGCATAAACCGTGTATGTAATCAGGGAAATGGACTTGCAGATAGTTCCTAATAGAAAAGCTTTTTAGAAAGCCATCGTATGAAAATTGATCAGCGCACTCCACCTTTCTCTGAGGAGAATAGTGGGGGGGAAATAGTCTATTCAACGTGGCAGGCACACATTTTGCGTCCGCCGTCGGCTTGGTGGCGCGATGTATGGCAGCTATTGCGTTCCTCTACATTGACACCACGTTTTTTGCCGCGTTTGTTGCGGAATCCTCTTGTTGGTTTTTTTGCTGCCGTTCTACTGCAATTATTTATTGTAAGCTGTATGCTGCTGCTGATTGGTACCTATCCAGCTCTGCGTTTGCCTGAAGTATTTATGTTGTTCGTAGTGTTGCTAGTTGCCCTATGTTGGGGTGCTGGTCCTGCTATTCTATCCTTGCTAGTTGGAGCTATTGCGTTGGTCTGGTTCTTTCTGCCGCCCTATCTTTCCTTGCGTGTGGCCGGTTCAGAGGATCAGCTCTGGGTATTTTTGTATATTGTTGTGGGTATAGCGGTAGCACTACTCACTAGCCAGACGCAACGTGCACGTCTTGAGGCTGAACAACATAGACAGCGTGCGGAAGCACTACTCACATCGCTACAAGTTGAACAAGAAGAGTTGCGCGTATCAGAGGAACGTTTCCGCACTATTGTACAAACTGCGAATGAGGGTATCTGGCTTGTCGATCAGCAGGGGTCTACTCTCTACACTAATGATCGCATGGCCGAGATGCTTGGCTATTCCGCCGCCGATATTGTCGGTCAGCCGCTACTGGCTTTTATTTTCCCAGAAGATGAAACACAAGGGCAAATACGCATTCGACGCAATCTGCAAGGTGAGACCGAACAATTCGAGTTTCGTTTTCGCCGTGCCACTGATAGCATTCTGTATGTACAAACCTCCACCAGCCCTGTGCGGGACGCTAATGGCGAGATCATTGGCGTTCTAGGATTATTTACCGATATCACAATGCGCAAACAGACCGAGCAGGCGCTTCAGTTGAGCGAAGAGCGCCTGCGCGTGGCTTTACATAATTCGTCGATTACCGTCTATCAACAAGACCGCGATCTGCGTTACATCTGGATGTATAATCCCTTGCCTGCCTTTACAAGTGAGATGATTGTGGGCAAAACAGACATGGATTTCCTGCTGCCAAACGAAGCGCGGAATTTGATGGCATTAAAGCGCCATGTGCTGGAGAGCGGGGAAAGCGTGCGTAAAGAGATTCGTGTCACCAGTGCAGCAGGCGTAAGCATGTTGGAATTGACTATCGAACCACTACGCGCACCTAATGGCGAGATCGTCGGCGTAACTGGTTGCTCTATTGATCTCACCGAGCGTAAGCAGAGTGAGGAGGAACGCGCTCAGTTATTGGCACGCGCCCTAAATAGCGAGTATCGTTTCAATAAACTCTTCAATGCAGGTCTGATCGGGCTACTGGTAGTAGATCAGGAGCATATTATTGAGACCAATGATGCCTTTTTACGTATGCTCGGCTTCTCACGTGCCGAGATGGAGGCGGGGTTGTTAGATTGGCGTGCGCTAACACCGCCTGAGTATAAGGAGCAGGCTGAGCGGAATATACAAGAACTGGTCGAGAGCGGGGAATGTGCGCCTTACGAGAAAGAGTATTTTCATAAAGATGGCCACCGTGTTTCCGCGCTTGCCGGGGCGGTTATTATTGATCACGAGCCACTATGCTGGATCACTTTTGTGCTTGACGTAACCGAACGCCGTAAACTAGAGCAGCGCACAAGGCGTTCGTTGGAAGCATTGTTGGAGATGGCACAGGTCATGGTGCATGGAGGCTCTCTGGAGACGGCATATACACCTACTGCACCACATATGCAACCACTCATGCAACGATTGGCCGAACTGACAATAGAGGTGCTTGGTTGTCGGCGCGTGGGCTTTATGCTGATTGAAGCCGAAACAGAACTGATGCGTCCATTGGCTGTAGAGGGTTTGCCCCCAGAAAAAGCGCAACAGTGGTGGTATGAGATAGAGCAGCAAGCGGTGCGTTTCTCTGACGGTGTCGGCGCTCCTCTGGCTGGGCGTCTGCGTGCCGGTGAAATCATGATGTTTGATCTGACGCAACCACCCTACGATACAGCGCCCAATCCATACAACATTCACCAGATGCTGATGGCTCCAATTATCCTGGGTGGGCGTTTGCTTGGCCTGTTGACACTGGATTATGAGAACGCCGATCATATGTATACATCTGATGAATTGGCGATGACAAAAGGTGTCACAGAACTGGCCGCGTTAGTGATGGAGCGCGAACACCTGCTCATTGAAGCTGCGCAGGCGCGTGCTAGCGAATTGGCCGCACTTGCTGCCAACCAATTAAAAGATGAGTTTATTGGCATCGCCAGTCATGAACTGCGCACTCCCCTCACTACTATGAAAGCCAGTGTTCAGATCGCACGCCGTCTCGTTGGGCGTATGCTAGATGAGAGTGAGCAGTCCGCAGAACAGGCACTTTCGCAGCTGGATCGCTTTTTGCAGCGTACAGAGCAGCAGATGGAGCGGCAGGGGCGCTTGATTCGTGATCTGCTAGATGTTTCACGCATTGAGCGTGGCCAACTCGAATTGCAGTTAGCTCCCTGTAATCTGGTTGCGGTGGTGCGCGAGACTGTTGAAGACCAGCAACAGGCAGCACCGACGCGCGTCATCCAGCTAGAACTACCCATTCATGAGGTGTGGGTTCTGGCTGACCATGATCGTGTGAGCCAAGTAGTGAGCAATTATCTCTCCAATGCCTTGAAATATTCAGATACTGATCAGCCCGTTGCGGTATCCTTACAGATTGCTGAGGCAATGGTGCGCGTGTCAGTACATGATCAGGGGCCAGGTCTGGAAACTTCTGAACTGTCACATATTTGGGAACGTTTCTATCGTGTCCCAGGTACACAGGTCAAAAGTGGCTCTAGCATCGGTCTGGGCTTGGGCCTGCATATCAGTCGCACCCTCATCGAGCAACAAGGTGGTAGTGTGGGAGTCGAAAGCACTCTCGGTCACGGTGCT
>JAJZEJ010000507.1 GCA_021828635.1 Chloroflexota bacterium | reverse complement strand
CAAAGTACGCCGTATCGCGGCACAACTCTCACAAGAAAATGGCCTTGATCCACTGCCTGAACAGATTGCTACTGCCTGCAATATTGAGGTCAACGAAGTAGCCGATCTGCTTGGGGTGATTGAGCAACCTGTTTCGCTCGATGCCCCCGTAGACGATGAAGCACGCTACTCACTAGCTGATACACTTGAGGATAGCACGACGCCAGCTCCGGCAGATACAGCCTCACAACACTTGCTCGGCGAAGAACTTCACCGCGCTCTCGCACTACTCACACCACGCGAGCGAGCTGTTGTCACCTTGCGCTATGGCATCGGCGATGGCCGCAGCCGCACATTGCTTGAAGTGGGTAAAGAATTAGGTATCTCCCGCGAACGTGTGCGCCAACTTGAAGTGGTTGCACTAATGAAATTACGCGGTATCAGTAGTAACGCCTCACTGCGCGAGTGTGTATAAACACTACTAAAGCACTAGATGCATTTCTTTCAGGTGTACGAGCATAACCCCCTGGTATGCGTACACCTGTTTTTTTATGCCACTACTCACTTCCTACTCCCCAATCACTCCCTCTCATATGAGCAAACCTTACTACACAGTTACGTGCAGCCGCGCTTAATCGTATTTATATGATGTGTATATTTATAACTTGCGATACAGTATTAGTAACGAGAGCGACATATGGACATACAAACCGATCTGGTAGCACAACCAGGCACAGTACAGGAAACGGCGTCTGCACGACCATCAGCATTCTCAGATAGATATAGAGAGTTACTGATCGTCCTCGGCCTGGTAGTAGTGGCTATTATTCCACGCATCATCCTCGCTACCCAACTTGATGCTGTGACCGACGAGATTGTCTATATTATGGGCGGCAAAATCTATCTACCTTTGTTGTTACATTGGAGCATCGGCAACAAAGGCTGGATGATTAACTACGAGCATCCACCGGTCGTCAAATTGCTGATTGGTACTTCTCTGGCGATCAATAGTATTTTTGGTCATCCCCTGGGTAGCCTGTTCGCGGCACGCATTCCTAGCATTCTCAGTGGCACACTGATGATCGTCGCGCTGTACTCGTTGGGAAAACAACCCTTTGGGCGCGTCGTAGCCCTGCTAGCAGCTCTCACGCTGGCAGTTAGCCCCTGGCTCGTCTATTTCAGTGCGCTAGCCTACCTGGATACAACGATGACCGCCTTCGCCACCGTTGCCGTTCTGCTTATTTGGCACGCTATTCGTCGCCCCTGGCTCTATCTGCTCGTGGCCCTACTCATCGGCCTGGGCGCAGCCAGCAAATATACCGCAGTTCTGGTCATCCCCGGCATGTTCATCTTTACCGCCTACTACTTTTTTGTGCTACGCTTCTACCTACCTAAAGAACAACGTCCACGCATACCCTGGTACTGGTGGATTCCCGCCATCGTTCTCGCGCCACTCTTTTTCTTGGGAGCAGACCCTGCTATCTGGCCCAGCCCAGTCAAACTACTCACCCACAGTTTCACTTTTGAATGGAAGCACTCCATTCACGGCCATCTGACTTTCCTGGCTGGTCAATACAGTATTCATGTCCCGCCGTGGTCTATACTCTATATCCTGCTCGTGAAGCTCAGTGCGTTTGTAACCATTCCAGCCGCACTCTTCGTTCTTTATGCCATCGTACAACTGATACGCTTCCATTGGAAACGCGCCATCAGTGTCGAAGAGGCAGCCAGTATCGCATTCTTGCTGATCTGGCTGGTCTCCACAGCCTCTATGTTCAGCCTGCTTAATATTGTAGTTGGCACCCATTATGAACTACCTGCCGCGCCTCCGGTAGCCTTTGCCGGTGCTTGGGGCATGACCGTTCTGTTTCGCTACCAACGTGGCCTCCTCTTCGCTCGCCCTAAGACAGCGACGAATCAGCAAGCAACCAGCATAACTCAGGTAAAACCAATCACACCAATGGTGCCGAAACACTTCACACTGCCGACATTTAACACACGCGGTGCTATCACTATTGCAGTAATGCTTCTACTTATCGTTGGCCCTCACCTGCTCGGCCTGATCACTATTCCCGACGCCGAGGGCTACACCAGCGAATTTTTTCACGGCGAGAATACTGCGCTCCAGGTGGCCTATCCTGGCTATCGCAATGCCCTTGTCTGGCTGAGTGACCATACCTCACCATCACAAGGACGTGTCTCCGTTGGCCTCGTGGCATTCGTCGATACATTGAGTGGTGAATACGGCTTCTCGTGGTATAGTTACAACGAGGATTTCGTCAAACGTTATAAGCTGGTAGAGGCACACCCGACGGACGCGACATTTCCGTATGACTATCTCGTCTGGCCCATGCACCTTGTCCAGCGTGGCTATAAGATTCCGTCCAATTGGCGTTCGCACATCGTCCATGTCGTAATGGGAGGTAACACCATCTATTGTTACATCATGGCACGCTCTCCAAGCACGATTATAGCAACGTCGCAATAGTAGAACGAAATAGAATACCTATGAAACGCGCACCTGTTCGTGATATTATCTGGCTTTTCGTCGTCACACGCCTGGCATTGGTGCTTGTGACTTACATTGCCTATATTCTCTTAACCGCACCCAAATATTCATCGACCGGTGTCGATGTAACAGCATTGCTAGCAACCTGGAATCACTGGGATGCAGCACGTTATGTTAGTATTGCGCAATTTGGCTATAAGACAAAGTTCGATCTGGCTTTTTTCCCGCTCTTCCCGTTGTTGACGGCGATACTAGCCTACCCCTTTGGAGCTAATGGCTATCTTCCGGCAGCTACTTTGATTAGCAATGCGGCGTTACTTGGTATGCTCTTTATTCTTTATCAACTGGCTGTTGACGCAGCGGGCGAGCAGGTAGCGCGGCGCACGCTGTTCTACCTGTGCATCTTTCCCACGGCCTTTTTCTTTTTCGCGCCCTACAATGAATCACTCTTCCTGCTTTTCATCACGGGTTCCTTTCTCGCTATGCGGCGGCAACGCTGGTTGCTAGCAGGATTGCTCGGTATGCTAGCAACACTGACACGCTCGGCGGGTATTCTGCTAGCTGTACCCTTTCTCTACGAGGTCTGGGTCACGCAGACAGGCTTTAGCACCTGTTCA
>JAJZEJ010000030.1 GCA_021828635.1 Chloroflexota bacterium | reverse complement strand
AGCTAGCCCTTTGCGCACCGCGCCCATCGAATAAATGCAATTGCCCAGTACCAATCCGAGCGGCTGAAAGCCCTTATCAACAACCAGCCAGAACTCCTGTCCGGTCAAGTCAGACGTGAAGGCCCGTCCGCGATAGCCCGGTTTAATGTCCATTGCGTTGCGTGGATCAGCCATTCTATTGCTCGCTCTCGTGTGCTACTAGATCAACGACGCTCCTGCGATGTTCGGTTGCTATAGGATATGGCATAGACCTTATAGTGTCAACCTAAGTTCATAATTCGCTTAACGCTGAAGCTTTACGCAGTAGAACACTTGTAGCGAAGCTAGCCAACCACGTGCAATTTTGTTGGTGTGATGCGGATGGGTTGCGTATACTCGCCTGCCATCGACTCGGCTGTCCAACCCATAGCCTGAATCATCGCTCCATATTTCTGCACATACTTTGGGTCAACCACGCTGACCGTTTTCTCATCGAGTAGCTCGGCAGTGCCATCAATCGTGATGACATCGCTCCCATTATCCGTATTATCCAGAGCTAGCACTACCTGCGGATGCTGTCCGATGTTGCGCAACTTCTGATTCTTGGGCTTGCTGAAAATCACTATATCCGTGCCATTCCAGTAGAACCAGACAATCACGCTGTGTGGGCGGCCATCGGGCCGCACACTGGTTAGCCAGATAACTTTATCCGCATGCAACCGTTCATCTATATGCGCGTGTTGAGGATTGTTAGGGTCAAGAAACATTGTTTTTTCCATCTCTAATAGTACTAGACTCACCTATGAATTATGCTGCTGTGTTGGGCAGAGATATATCCATTTCCTCCCTTAAACCATCCTTTACAATCTCTTCTTGCCACCTATTCCTATTGTGCATCTTTGTAATACGGCTGTCAAGGACAATTTTCCCGCTCCCTTTGACAATTTGCACAGAATACGGTAAAGTACATGTGTTCAATAGGGGTTTTAACTCACTACATCTGTATCGTGTCTACATAGAGGGACGCAACGTTATGACCACGCCCGCACGCCGACAGTATCTTGAGGTGAAGAGCAAGTATCCAGACGCGATCCTGCTCTATCAAATAGGCGATTTTTACGAGACATTCGATGGGGATGCGCAGATTGCCTCGCGTGAACTCCAGATTGTGCTAACCCAACGCGCCTATGGCAAGGATGAGCGTGTACCACTGGCTGGTATTCCTGTGCATGCGTTAGAAAATTATGTCGGAAAACTGGTGCAACGTGGCTATAAAGTGGCGATTTGTGAGCAGGTGAGTGAGCCGAATGGCAAGGGGTTGGTCGAGCGTGCGGTGACACGTATTCTGACGGCAGGTACGCTCTCTGAACCGAACCTGCTACCGGCCAGACAAAATAATTATCTGGCAGCGATTGCCAAAGGACGCGCACAGACAGGACTTGCGGCAGTCGATGTCAGCACGGGCGAGTTCATAGTGACGTGGTTTGCTCCGGCTGAATTGCCCGTCGCACTTGATGCCGAATTGCAACGCTTGGCTCCCGCCGAGTGCTTGCTGCTTGAAGGCGATGCAGAGACTCACTATCAGTTCGCCTCGAAAACGGTGACGATCACGCACTGTCCACCTTATTTTTTTCAGGCTGAGGCCGCGCAAACACGTTTATGCCGTTTATTTGCTGTACAATCGCTGGTAGCGTATGGTTGTGTCGATGCACCTCAAGCTATCGCAGCGGCGGGTGCGATTGTAGCCTATCTTGAGAAGATGAACGAAGCACTGTTAACGCTACTTACCGGTCTGCGCTCCTATCGCACGACGAATTACATGATACTGGATGCGCACACGCAACGTAACCTCGACCTGCTCCAGGGACCACGCAATGGCACGGTACATGGTAGCTTGCTGAGCGTGCTTGATCGCACCATCACGCCGATGGGAGCGCGACACTTGCGTAGAATGCTGACACAGCCGTTGCTCGACCTGCACCTACTGAATACCCGATTGGACGCTATCGAGGAACTGTACGAGAGTCCGGCTCTGCGTAGCCGTTTTACGATGTGTCTGCAAGCCTTTGGTGATGTCGAGCGTATTGCGGGTCGCATTCGTCAAGGCAACGCGGTACGCAACGAAGTTCTGGGACTGTGCGACTATTTGGGCATCATTCCTCAATTGTGTGATTTGCTGCTAAGTTGTGACACCTCGCTTATGCATGAACTGGCTGACGAACTGGATGCCTGTCCAGAGGTCGCTGACCTGATTAAACGTGCTTTGGTGCGTCCTGGTGATGATGACGAAGATGAAGAGAGCCGCCTGATTCGTTCTGGCTTTCACGCTGAACTGGACGAACTATTTGCCTCTATTCGAGACTCGCGGCGCTGGATGCTCTCATTAGAAATACGCGAACGCGAGCGCACCGGCATCAAGACGCTCAAAGTCAGCTTCAACAAGGTCTTTGGCTATTATATCGAGATCAGCAATGCCAACCTCAAGCTCGCACCAGCAGATTATATCCGCAAACAAACGCTGGTCAATGCCGAACGTTTTATCACGCCGGATATGAAAGAACACGAGGCACGCATCCTGAGCGCCGAGGCGCGTATCGAAGAGATGGAACGCAGCATCTACGCCGACCTGTTGCGCCAGATCAGCTTCTATTATCCACAACTCTCAGCGACGGCGGCAGCTATCGCCCAGGTTGATGTGCTGCTGAGTCTGGCTGAGGTCGCCGCACATCAAGGTTATGTACGCCCCATTGTGGAGCATGGTCAGGCATTGGAGATCATTGGCGGGCGTCACCCCGTCGTCGAGTATGCGCTGGATGGTGATGTCTTTATTCCCAACGATACGCAACTTGAAGCTGAGCATGTTTCACGTATTGTCTTGCTGACTGGCCCGAACATGGCCGGTAAATCGACGTATTTGCGGCACGTTGCGTTAATCACGTTGTTAGCACAAATTGGCAGCTTCGTTCCGGCACGTAAAGCGTGTATCGGGCTGGTTGATCGTATCTTCACGCGCGTCGGTGCCAGCGACGAATTGAGCCGCGCCCAAAGCACGTTCATGGTCGAAATGACGGAAGCGGCGAACATTCTCAACAACGCCACGCGCCGCAGTCTGGTCATCCTCGACGAAATC
>JAJZEJ010000584.1 GCA_021828635.1 Chloroflexota bacterium | reverse complement strand
TTAGTCATGTGATGGAAGGCAATACGAAAAGAAGGGTTCACAATCGACACCACGGAGAAAGTTCCAAAGGTCCAGCATTTCAGAGAGTACCTGGTTCGCTTCGCGTAATCCCTGCGGTATGCCAGCCTCACGAATGGCCTTCCGGTGTTTTTTAACGAATTACACCGGAAGGCCATTTACAACATTATTCTCATGGCCTATGCTACCTACCAAACATTGGTGCTTAATCCACCCAATAACCAATATCCCGCAGGATAGCATCGGCCCTGTGCAGGTAACGCTCGGCGGTGGCTTTATCATGGTAGCGTAAAGACCAATCTGTTTGACGCAAGATAAGATGGACCAGATACATACTCAAAAGTTCGCGTGAGACATATTGTAGAGCATGATTCCAGAGCAGTTTCCGTGCCTCACGATCATCATAAGTATAAAAGAGCAAGGTAGCAATATCGAAGGTGTGATCGCCAGCATATGGTGCATCCCAATCGACGATGCCGCTGATCTGCCCTTCATGTACTAGAATATTGGCGTGCTGAAAGTCACCATGTACCACGTCATTTGTCCTGTGTGGCACACGTTGATGTGTTACGACTATTTTTTGCAACACATGTAGCAATTTGGCACTCTGAGGAGAATGCTCTTGCAATGCTGTATGCAGGCAATAACCTTCTCCACCATGCAGCACAGTACGCACAACCTCTTGATGCCAATCGGGCAAATCTGGTAATGCCTTATCCTTTTGTAACGCATTCATCTCTAGCAAACGCGGGATAAGTGTCGCCGATATAGGTGGCAGCGGCGAACCGGCTAAGGCCAGTTGTACAGAATAAGCTCCCTCACAAGCAATACCTATAAAGAGATAGTGCGGCGCTGGATAGCCTACACAGCGTAATTGCTCTGTCACCAGCTGTGCCTGTTGCAAGCGTTGCAGGTGCCGCTCATCTGGTTGCCATTTGAGTACTGCCTGTCTTCCCCGTTCATCACAAACAGCAAACGCACCTTGCTCGCCGGTAGTATAGCGCCTTCCCAACACGAATGTTGTGGCGTATTCGTGGTTGATCTGCTCAAGTAGTTCTGTCCACTGCATGAGTAGGATGATAGCTATTCAACAGACGAACTGTCAAGGTCAATTACAAAAACGGCCCCTACACCTCTTCTACAAAAACGGTGCGGCAACGATGAGCGGAGGATCAGACCATTGCCAGGGACGTAGCGCGAGAGACACTGGCTCACGTACTCTCCCGCGAGAGACGCACACAGGGCCAGCGATGCTCACCAGGATTGAGGCATCGGGTAGCAAGAGGGTCTGGAACGCGACATCTTGTGGGAAGGCGGCAGAGAGCAAATAGTATTGACCATCAGGGATGGTAGTTCTGCTGACTATATGAAACATTCCAGGTGCGGCGAGTTTTGTGCAGGCAATCGGTCGTCCTTGCGGAATTGGCTTGGGGAACAGACCAATATAGATATGGCCTTGAAAAGTTTGTGTGGTCGAAATTCTGCCTGTCAAACAAGCGAGCTGCTGATACGTGCCATTTATGATAGAGCGGCCAGAAAGTTGATGTTGCCGCTCCACTTCTGGCACTTCAGATTTCTCTCGCGGCTCCATACGCTGCCAGCACAGACGCAGCGCACGTGGCGAGAGTCCTACACTTTGTGTGAAGCGCGTTGTAAATGAGCCAATACTCGTGTAGCCCACCTCGTAACAAATGTCAGTGATACGCAATGAAGTGGTGAGCAACAGGCGCTTGGCCGTATCAATGCGCAGTGCGGTGAAAAATTCGCCAGGAGGGACGCCGATATGCTGGCGAAAGAGCCGATTGAAGTAATAAGGGCTGAAATAGACGCTTTCCGCGATCTCTTCCAACGATAGGTCTTCATGCAGATGATTTTTCATCAGGCCAATGGCCTGTTCGACCGCTAGTTGATGCTCCGTTTCCTGCATCGCTCACCTCTTATACAATTTTTCTCTATCTCGGATACGGCGAATTATGCCGCCGTACCCAATACTCGTTCACCCAATAAAGCGCGTGCCTTGCGTGACGGTTCCAGGAGTGCGAAGATGTTACCATAAGGGTCTGCAAATAGTGCCTCTACGCCATACGCCTGCCTGGTAGGCTCATTGAGGAAACACACGCCGCGTGTCTTCCAAAGCTCGTACATGTGCTGGCAATTTTCCGTGCGAAATACCCCGCGTACCTCTTGCATCCCCTGCTGTGCCAGCATCTCAGCCTGCGTACTCGCTTGTACCAGAGCAATCTCTGGTCGTCGTTGACCTTTGGGAGCAACCGTCAGCAGGCGCAGGCCGGGAGCAAGTGAAAGATCAGAACGTTTCTCCAGACCAAATTTCTCAGTATAAAAATGCAAAGCTTCATCCTGATCGGCAACCAGGACAGGAATCATGGCAAGTCGTGTCTTCACCGTTATCATCTCACCTTGCTAGCTATCTTCTAATCTCAACTCCTACCTACGTATTCTTTTTCAGGCTAGTTCATTATATCAAACATTTGTTCTAGTAGCAAGGTTTTACTGCCAAAAAACCATCCAATGTTGTATCATAGTAGTATATGTGGGTTGCTTGACCTGACTATTGGAGCGCGACAACGGGTGAGGAACAATGACAGAATACTGGGCCGTACTTGAACGCAACGAGGCAGGACTACATGAGCAAAGCAAGGAACTGCTCAGTGAACTGGTAGAGATGGCACAATGCCAGCAGGATGCTGTAACAGTGTGTGCATTGCTACTAGCCGACCAGCAAGCAGAGTTACCGGACCTGAAACTACTGCCACAGATGGGTATCCAGCGCATCTATATTTTGCTGCATCCGCGCCTTGCCAGCTATACAACCGATAATTATGTAGCCGCCCTGGCATGGTTCATCCAACAACACACACCCACTCTGGTTGTGTCGCACGCGACACCTGATGGGCGCGATTGGACACCACGCCTGGCAGCACAACTGCATCTGCCATTCGCGCCCAACTGTCTCGGCATTGATCTGCACAATGATGCGCTTTTTGCTTTGCGCTCAATCTACGAAGGGCGTGCTTATGCGCAGACACGTACTACCTGTCATGGTCGGCCCGCACTAGCAACCTTCCTACCAGG
>JAJZEJ010000423.1 GCA_021828635.1 Chloroflexota bacterium | reverse complement strand
CCATCCGGTTCGGTTCGGCTATTATCCCGACCTATCCCCGGCACCCACTCACGATGGCCGCGCAAGCTCTGGCTCTCAACGAACTAGCTCCGGGTCGGCTTCGACTCGGCCTCGGTTCTAGTCATCAGCCTGTCATCGAAGGCGTTTATGGAATGAAGCTCGTGAAACCATTAGAGTATCTGCGCGAATATGTTGAGATCGTGCGGGCGGCTTTATGGCACGGCACCGTTCAGTATGAGGGAACGTTCTTCACGGTCAAAGGGACGCTCCCCGACACGGCCTCATTGCCTGTACTGATCTCGGTACTACGTGAGCATGCCTTTAGACTGGCAGGCGAGATCGCTGATGGGGCGCTGACTTGGCTCTGTCCGGTACCGTACCTGCTCCAACGCGGCTTGCCAGCTCTACGTGCATCAGCGCAGGAGCATGGAAGGCCCGTTCCACCACTGATCGCCCATGTGTTGGTCGCGGCTAGCGAAGATCGTTCCGCCGTTATCAACGCCACACGGACACAGATTCAGAGTTATGGGAAGCTTCCCTTCTATGCTGCTATGTTCGCTGATGCAGGCTATCCCGTTGATGCAAATGGAACCATGTCTGATGACCTCATTGGAAGTCTGCTCATCTCTGGTAATGCCGCCACCATCACGGGACGTATCGAAGAATTGCTGGCCTCTGGTCTAGACGAACTTCTGGTGATGCCCATTATCGTGCAACACCAGGAGAGCGAGTTGCACCATCTCATGCGGTTGATCGGGAGCCTCTGATACGTTCCTGCATTCTATGCCTGCTTTCCCCACCGTTCGCAAACCGATTTTGTGAATGGTGGGGAGATTAATCGTGTTCTCTTCTCCCTCGTGTCGTTCATATCAGAACGCTTCATCTTGCTGTTATCTCCAAGAGAGTTTATAATAAACACAAGAACGAGCAAAACAAAGGTGGCGATGTGACAAAAGTTTCAGGGAAGAACCCGGAAAGAATCGCGCGTCGGCAGGTCGATAAGTTTGCCGAGCGGCGAACGCAGCTAGCAGAATCAGCATTACAGACGCTCTCTGAGCTAGGGTATGCCCGTACTAGTCTGCGTGATATCGCGCAAAATTCCGAGTTTTCGCATGGTGTGCTGCACTACTACTTTCGTGATAAGGTTGATCTGATCATTCAGGCAGTCAAACAGTACAAGGCAGAGTGTGTGAAGCGGTACGACGAGGTGGTTGCAACTGCTCACACTGCTTTAGCACTCAAAAACGGCTTTAGTGTTGTTCTGGCTGCTACGTTGCGGGAAGACGCTTCGATGCATCGATTGTGGTACGATCTGCGAAACCAGAGCCTGTTCGAGGAGTCATTTCGCGCTGATGTCATTGAGATTGATGAGAGCCTCCAACGAATGATATGGCGTATAGTCAGCCAGTATGCAGAACTCAGCGGTGCATCGCTTGCCGTGTCTTCTAGTGCAGCCTATGCGATCTTCGATGGACTCTTCCAACATGCCTTGCTCAGACACCTCGCAGGACAACATGATGCTGCTCCTCACTTACAGGAAAGCGTTGAAACGACACTTGATCACCTTCTGGTCATGCCCGAAGTGAATGGGCGCATCCCCTCGTAGCGCCGTAGTCTCCTGCTTGCCTTCTCCTTAACATCCCATCTACTACGAAATCTTGACAGTTGTCAAAAAAAACCTTGACAGTTGTCAAAATATCACTGTATACTTGAGATATTCTGTTGTTGGATACGCCCATTGCAGGGTGTCTGGCAGATGTTAAGCTATTCAAAGGAGAATATCATGAGTGTATTTGAGTTGCGTGGACGTAAGGCATTGGTAACAGGTGGAGCGCGTGGTCTAGGCGCTGGCATGGCGGAGGCACTGGCACGAGCTGGTGCTGCTGTGGTCATTGCGGACATCCGCGAGGATATCGGCAAGGCTAAAGCTGATGAACTCGCTCAGTCAGGAGCGACAGTCAGATTTGTTCCGCTCGACGTGACTGATGAGGCAAGTTGGGAGATGGCGATGGCACGCGCCATCGATGAACTCGGTGGCTTAGACATCCTGGTAAATAATGCTGGCGTCGAGATCTCTGAACTGGTGATAGACCTTCAACCACAGAACGTTCTCCGCATGCTAGAAGTAAATATCCTCGGTGTTGCCCTGGGTATCAAGCACGCATTTCGTACCATGCGCCCTCATGGTGTTGCGGGCAAAGGTGGCGTAGTTATCAACGTATCATCGGTGGCCGCGACAATTGCTTTTCCAGGAATTGCTGGTTACTCGGCAACGAAGTCAGCCGTAGACCGACTCACCAGGGTTGCAGCGATGGAGTCTGGCAAACTTGGCTATGGAGTGCGCGTGAACTGTATCTATCCAGGGCTTGTACCGACCGAAATGGGGACGCAACTCGCAGTAGACATGGCGACGCTCGGACTTTATCCAAGCCCGCAAGCCGCAGCCGGGGCCGTTATCGACCTGACTCCGTTAGGGCGGCTTGGCGAAGTTGCTGATATGGCTGATGCGGTCGTCTTCCTGGCCTCAGATGCTGCCCGCTTTATTACGGGTATTGGTTTGCCAGTTGATGGCGGCATGGGTATGTAAGTCGAACCATCTAGTGAGATGGAGAGAGGAGCAGGGCATGTCTTCCACAAAATCTGTTGTTGTCTACGGAGCTTCTGGCTACACGGGTCGGCTCGTGTGCGAATATTTGCGTGAATTTGGCATTCCTTTTATTGCTGCTGGGCGGAACAGAAAACGCATTCAGGAAGCGATGGACTTAATTCCGGGCATCAATACAGTTGAACATGAGGTTGTCGAGGTCGAACACGAGGTTGAGGCATTGAGCGACCTCTTCGCCCAGGCTACCGTCGTTTGTAACATGGTTGGGCCATTCTCTAGACTTGGCCCACCCGTGGTCGAGGCGTGTATCCGCGCCGGGTCTCATTATACCGACACCACTGGAGAACAAGATTGGCTCATTGAATGTGATGAGACCTATAGTGCGAGGATGACCGCAAAGGGTCTCTTGCTTTCACCTGGAATTGCCCAGATGTACACCATAGGTGAGATTGCGGCCAATCTCTGCCTTGAGACACCGGGCGTTGATACACTCGATATTCTTGTCTT
>JAJZEJ010000115.1 GCA_021828635.1 Chloroflexota bacterium | reverse complement strand
GGTGTTGTTGGCATCGGATGCGCCACCACTACCCAGGTCGCGCATCTTCAAGCCAAGTTCAGCACCGACCTCGCGTGCCGCCTGGATCAGTGGCTCATTGCGCTTGGAACGCTCAAAGGGCATACAGCGCATATCACCACTCAAGGTCGTTTTTGTGCCGTCGATGTTTGCCTTGCTAACAACCTTTTGCAGAGCCGCTTCGATAGCTTGCAAGCCCTTCTGATCGCTAACACGCACATCCATCTCGCAGTATGCGAAGTCCGGCACAACATTGGTGCGCCCTCCGCCGACAATAGTGCCGATGCTGAGCGTAACACCGGGGATAGTGCCGTTGATAGCCTGCGCTGCCAGCACTTTATAGGCTAGTTCGTGAATGGCGTTGCGTCCATTTTGTGGCTCGACGCCTGCGTGTGCCGAGAGGCCGTGAACCGCGATGCGATACTGGCCTGATCCACGCCGCGACGAAACCACCGAATCAATGGCACGCCCAGGCTCTAGCACAATCGTCGCATCGCACTGACGCGCAATCTCCTGAATGAGTGGCTTGCTGGAAGGTGAGCCAATCTCCTCGTCGCTGTTCCAGATACAGGTTACGCTCCGATAGTTGGCTTGTTGTGCTAGAATCAAGAGGTGCAGACCGTACATACCGATCAGCAGGCCGGATTTCATGTCCAACACGCCGGGGCCAGTGGCTATGCGCATCCCATTACGCTGACCTAACGTGAAGGGACGTTCCTGGGCCGCACCCTCAGAGAAGACGGTATCCATGTGGCCGATGAGCAGGATGTGTGGCCCGTTGGGATTATTGCCCGCGTGCGTGGCAACGAGATGATCGCCATATTCTTGCTGCTTATCGAAGTGGGTTGAGAAGCCCAGAGATTGAAAACGTTCCTGTAAATAGGCTCCCACGCGATCAACGCCTGCCTTTGTATAGGTGCCGGAATCGATATTGACGATGCTTTGCAGATCATCTAAGAATGGTAGCATGATCTGTTCGGCCTGCTCAACCAGCGAACGTACCTGCATCAAATGGCTCCTTCTATTTGTATCGAATGCCGTATGGCATATAATGCATGGCACCCACAAGGGGTGTCCCTACATGTATCGGCCAATCTTAAATGGCTCCTTCTTCACGGAATTGCGCAATTTCGTTTTCGTTATAACCGACACTATGTAACAGTTCATCGGTATGCTCACCAAGCAGGGGCGCGGTATAACGCTGCTCCGCCGGGGCATTCGAGAGACGTGGAAAGCTGGGCAATGTGCGAAATGTCACACCATCTGTGCCACTGGCAACGCTGACGCCACGTGCCTGTGCGTGTGGGTCATTCATGGCCTCATCCAGACTATAGACTGGTCCGACACAAGCATCGATGTCAGCAAATTCGGCCACCCATTCATCGCGCGTCTTCGTCTTGAAGATGCCGCGCAAAATTTCCATTGCCTGTTCACGTTCTTCAGGGCCGTGCGGAATATGGAATGGCAATAATTCAAGATGCCCAATATGCGTGCAGAAGGCGTGCCAGAATTTCGGTTCCAGCGCGGCCAGCGTGACGTGTTTGCCATCCTTCGCCTCATAGATATTATAGCAGGGCAAGCCGCCGTCCAGCGTGGAATGTCCGGGGCGCGGCGCATGGCCGGTATTAAGATAAGCGGTGGTGACGAGTGGTAACAGAGCCATCACCCCCTCGGTCATTGAGGCGTCGATCATACGCCCTTCGCCGGTGAGAGCGCGTCCGGCCAGTGCTGTCGTAATGCCGATGACGGCCATGAAGCTGCCACCAGCCAGGTCGCCGAGCTGCGTGGGTGGCATCGCTGGTTCGCCGTTCGTGCCACGATTATAGTCTAGCAGACCGGCGTAGCCAGCGTAGTTCAGATCATGGCCTGCCTTGTTGCGATATGGCCCGTCCTGCCCATAGCCGCTAATCGCGCAATAGATGATGCCAGGATTGCTCTCTTTTAATTGCTCATAGCCCAGTCCCAGGCGTGTCATGACGCCAGGACGAAAGCTTTCCAGCACTACATCAGACTCGCGTACCAGGCGCAAGAAGATGTCGCGCCCCTGCTCCGACTTGAGGTTGAGGGTCATGCTGCGTTTATTGCGATTGATCGCCAGGAAGTGCAGGCTCATGCCGCCGGGACCATGTGGTTGCATATAGCGCCCATAGTCGCCTGTACCCGGCTCTTCTATCTTAATTACATCGGCTCCGACATCGGCTAACATCTGTGATGCATAGGCACCGGGGAGCAGGCGCGAGAGGTCGAGTACCCGTATACCGTTGAGAGGCAGGCTCATATTCGTCTCCTTCGTCCAGAGGATACAGCTTTGTTACGCTACAGGGTAACAGGGAGAGATGGGCGTTGTCAATGAGCAAAGTTCGTGGGGTCAACATCCTTGCGGGGATTTTGGTACCGGTCCCTACACCACATTATCACGTTCTTATCAGATCGGGGAAGATGTCGAGAATGCGTAGCCAGACCTCTTGCTTGTTGCCATCCTCGGACCCTTCGAGCCGAAAAATGATGGTGACAGTGCTAACACCCTCGAAATCTTTGAGGCGTGCTACACCTTTGAAGAGCGTCCCCTGACGCCGGGGTCCATTTTCTGTTGGCAAAGATTGCTGGGATGCACCAAACCAGAATTGTACATGCTGGCCCTCTTTGCCACTGGGGCGCACACGGTGCAGGTGCAGTTTCTCCATCTTGAAGACCGGCTCTGGATTACCTGCGCCAAAGGGGGCGATTTGCCTGATCTGCTTGTATAGCTCATAATTGAGTTTCTCCCAACGTGTCAGTGTCAGGTCTACCATTTTTGTAGAGGCCGTTGAAGGTTCCACGACTGGCAATACGCCGCTCTCATCAACCACGGGCGCGAGGTTCTCCAGGTTTGCTATGTCATCTTCGCTATCGCCATTGAACATAGGGGGTTCCGCGCTCTCTTGCCAATCGAGCAAATGCTGGCGCAAGGCTTCGATACGCTCGCTCTGAATGGTAAAACCTGCCGCCTGCGTGTGGCCGCCATAGCGTTCGAGTTTGGAGGCGAAGTCGCGCAGCGCGGCGATGATATTATAGCCTTTGCGACTGCGTGCCGAACCCCGGCTCAACTTCGTAGCCCTATCATTGC
>JAJZEJ010000521.1 GCA_021828635.1 Chloroflexota bacterium | reverse complement strand
CGTGGCGTAGCTGGCATGCTGGCGATGGCGCAAATTGCTCGCACGCCGGGACAGTCGTTGCGCTTGACGCTGCTACTGTCGCTGGGCATTGCCTTCATTATCTTCTGTCAGGTACTCGCGGCTTCACAGGCGCAACGTGTCGTGGATGTGGCAAATTTTCAGACCGGAGCCGATTTTAGCGGCACAATCCAAACACCTCTCGTGGTTCAGCCAAAAAAGCATGAAGTAATCACAAATTACACGGCGCGTAGTCTGGCCGCACAGGAGGCTGTCTATCGTCGTCTCCCCGGCGTTGAGGGCGTTGCTACTGGCTATACTGCGCTGCTTGGCACGCCAGGGAGTGGTGGACAATTTGCGCTCGAAGCGGTAGACCCCACTACCTTTGCCTCCGTTGCCAATTGGACGACGCAGGATTCCGCGCAACCGTTGTCGTCGTTGTTACATCAACTGGTGATTCGACGCAATGAGGCGTTCTTCCAAAGTGAGGTTCCGGCGATTGTCGATAACGCGCTCTGGAATGATCTAAACTTGTCGATGGGGTCGCAATTCACGCTCTTTGATAATGGCGAGGATATCGACTTTGTTGTGGTTGAGAAAGTGCAGAATATTCCAACCGTTTTCGATGGAGTGGGAGCCGGACAGAGCGGCAACGGCATTGATGATGGTGGGCTTATCGTCGATTATGAGGGCTATGCTGTCAATTACAATGCAAATAATTCGAATGCTAGCTCAGGTTCTGTAAATTTGACCAATGGGCCAGCCCCGCTCGGCTTCAATGCGCTCTGGTTGAAAACCTCGAATAATCCAACGCAACTGGCCGCTCTTCGAGCAACGCTCAGCAAGGGGGCATTGAGCCTCAAGCCGCTCTATGACCGACGCGCTATTATCGCGCAGTTGCAGCAACATTCCTCGCAACGCGACCTGATTAGCATTATCGCGCTCAGTTCGGTCGTGCCGCTTCTGCTAGCTCTGGTGGGCAATCTGCTAGCCACCTGGCTCAGCGTGCGCAACCGCCTGACCATTTTCACCATCTTACGTGCGTTGGGCAGTGCGCCACGCCAGCTAGCAGCCATTTTAAGCATTGAGCTAGGAATTGTTTATACAACCGCATTATTGTTGGGACTCGGCTTCGGCCTCTTGCTGGCACGTCTTGCTGTGCCAACGCTCGTCTTTACCGATATTGCCGATAATTCGGGTAGCACGAACGGGCTGTTCCTGGTGCAAAACGTACCCGCTGTGCGCGTGGTTGTGCCACAATCGCTGCTGACGATTTTGGGCGTCTTCCTGATAGTGTGTATCGCAATTCTGGCAACGATGATTGTCCTGGTCTCGCGTCCAAGAATTGGTCAGGCATTGCGTGTGAATGAGGATTAATCAGCGCACTTCGGGATGTTTTGCCAGAAAGATGCGGCCCTTGCCGAGAGCGGTGTTGATCGGCAGGTGTTGCTGACAGAAGGGACATTCCTCTTCGCTATAGGTTTGCAGAGGTATGTCGATCAGCGTGTGAATGGGAACCGCGCCAACCGCGTCCACTTGCACGTTGCCGCGATTGCATAACGCGCTAACACCCACAACATTGCCGCCCTGTTGGCGCACGGCATTGACGACGCGCCGCACCGAGCCGCCAGTCGTCAAGATGTCTTCCACGACCAGAATGTTTTTGTTGGGAAGATAGCGATCATAGCCGCGACGGAAGGCAAAGCGTTGTTCGTCGCCCACATCGTCTCTCTCGGCATAGACCGCCAGCGTCTCGCCCTGCTCACGTCGCGCATTGAGGGCATGCGTAACCCATTGCGAGAGGACGATACCGCCCATCACGGGGCCAACCACGGCATCAATCTCGTGCGGATTATAGGGCTGTGCCATGTGTTCACACAGAGCAGAGATAATGCGTGTATGCACGTAAAGCGCGTCCTTATTGATATAGACCGAGCTATGCCGTCCTGAATTATAGACGAAGTGGCTGTCGGTGACAATCGCGCCGACCTCGCGGAACATCTGCATAATCGTTGGGTCATTGGTAGTATCGGGTTGCTGCTGCATGTGTTATCCTCGTTTGAGATAGTGTCCTTGTGGTGCGCCAATGATCTGCCCATTGGAATAGACCTGCTTGCCGTGTAGGAAGGTGGCGAGCGGTTTACCAATCAGATGCATATCCTCATAGGCCGACCAGCGATTCTTGGTAAACAGGTCATCCTTTGTAACGTGCCACGACTGTTGAGCGTCAACGACAACAATATCGGCGTCTTTCCCAACGGCCAGTGCGCCTTTTTGCGTGAAACCAAAGATATCGGCGATATGCTGGGACATGACTCTGGCCGTGCATTGTAGACCCTCCTCAAGCGTTGCGGGGCCGAATTGCCGACACCAGTTGGTGAGGAAGACTGGTAACGCCTCTTGCAGTCCTGGCATGCCGGAGGCAACATCCCAGACGCTCTCGCGGTTCTTTTCCTCTAACGTATGCGGCGTATGTTCTGAGATCACCGCATCAATCTGACCGGCGCGTAGCATTTGCCAGAGCTGGCGTTGCTCGGCAGGTGTGCGCAACGCTGGTGCGACATTGATGAGGTTGCCGTAATGGGCGTAATCCTCGTTGGTGAAGGCCAGGTGATAGGTGGCGATTTCGCCGGTCACATCGACACCGATACTACGACCAAAGGCGACGGCGGCAAATTCATCGACCGTTGAAAGGTGCAGCAGGTGCAGTTTAACATTGAACTGTTTGGCGAGTGCGATCATCTCCAGCGCCGAGGTTAGCACAACCGACTCGTTACGCGCATCGCTCCAGACACCGGGGTCATTGCGATGCTGGATGTCGCGGTATAGATGGGTGAAGTAGTTGACCAATTCCTGGCTCTCAGCGTGCAGCAGCGCCAGAATCTTGCGTTCGCCGAGAATGGTGAAGATGCGAGCCACGTCGGCCAGATGTGGAATAGTCGTGGGCGTGGTAGCATGGCCCGCTGTAAAGATTTTGACGCCCGCGATACTCTCAGGGTCGATTTTGCGCAGTTCGTCGCCTACGCGGATAGCGATGAATCTGTCGAGTCTAGGAGCGTATTGCCTGAACACGCAGTGAACAAAAATAAAATGATAAATAGAGAATTTCTGAATTTCATAACCGTGAT
>JAJZEJ010000224.1 GCA_021828635.1 Chloroflexota bacterium | reverse complement strand
CGCTGCTTGGCACATGCGTACTTGCCATCGTCACAGTACATTTTATGGGAGGATAGAGCCTGTGGAAGCACAGACAGACATACAAACATACCTGGAACAAGGAAAAGAGGCGCTGGCACAGGGGCAAGGCCGAGAAGCCGCCATAGCCTACGCTCACGCGGCCCAGCTTGATCCCGACAACCCACAAGTTCACCTGGGACTGGCCGAGGCTAACCTGGCGCTAGGCAACTACGGCGTTGTGCAGCTCGCCTGCCGCCGTGTGCAGGAGCTACAGCCAGTCGGCGGAGCCGAAGGCATGACCGCGCAGGCACTACTCGATCTGCTCGATCATCGCTACGAACGCGCCCAAGAATACATTGATAAAGCCATCGAACTTTCCCCCGGCGTAGCCTATATGTATGCGCTCCGTTCCTACCTGCTACGCGCATTGGGACAAGACTATGATGCCAATCTGGCACGCGCACGCGCCGCCCGTCTAGCTTTCGGGGCGCATTTCGAGAACTGTTTTCCACCAATGGAGGAGCGTTATAGCAGTGGCTATCGCGCCGCATCACCTACGCTATTGCCAACCAATAATCCTGATTCTGGTAACACAAGTATCAATAGCACGACAGAGAGCAAAGAAAGTAGGGATAGTGGGAGTCGTCAAAAGAGCGCGGAGCCAAGCTGGCAGAGACCCAACCAGATGCAACGCCAGATCATTCGCACCCGCTTCGCCCTCAGCCGCTATGCGAACCTGATCACATACACGTTGATCGCCATCAATGTCGTCATCTACCTCATTATGGCAGCCCTGAGCGGAAGTCTTAACATCTCTACACAAGTGCTAGTCAATTTTGGCGCACAGGTGAATCCATTTGTCGCGCAAGGACAGTTCTGGCGCATTTTTACCGCCATGTTTCTGCACTTTAGCATCTTCCATATCGGCCTGAATATGCTCTCACTATTCTTTATCGGTAGTGCGGTCGAGGTCTTCTATGGCAAGTGGCGCTACCTGGCGATTTACTTGCTCTCTGGCATCATCGGAGGCATCGTGACCTACCTGCTAGGACCAAATGCAATGGTGATTTCGGCAGGGGCATCAGGAGCGATCTTTGGCGTTTTCGGTGCGTTGGGCGTCTTCTACTTCACCAACCGACGTGCGTTGGGCGGCTATGGCACGGGCGCTATCGGCAACTGGGTCTTCTGGTTAGCACTCAACATCGTCTTCGACATATCAAACCCATCAATTGGGCTGGCCGATCATATCGGTGGCTTGATTGCTGGTATCGTGATCGCGGCTTTGCTCATGCCACGTTGGAGCAGACGCAAAATGTAGCATGATGGCGCATCTTGGCACTTATTAATACACCCTTTGCTTGTTGCAAGGATCAGTACACTGGAAACAAGAAGTCGAGCATACAATCTCGCTGTGACCCTGGCTGAGTCACAATTGATCCTATCCATGCCCTTTACCCCCCCTGCTCGACTTCTTTCCCCTTTTCCAAAGATTGGGAAAAACGACATTTATGAGCGAGACGAACAAGCCTTACTCATATAAAGCGTCGCGGTAATCGGGTATGGCTTGAGTTCAAGTTCCGGTACCCTCAATAGCCGCACAAAGGTGGGAAACATCGCCTCTGAGAAAAATTCAAAGCCCGACTCGACAGCGACTCCTTTGTCATCCAGCTCCGCTACCTCAATCGTATGGGCATGACCGCCGATACGCTCGGATTTTTCAAACAACGTCACATCGTGCTGCTCGTTCAGCAACCAACTTGCGGTTAATCCGGCAGCATCGGCCCCGATAATGCCTATTCTCATACTTGCACTCGTACTTCTGCCTGTCCTATCGCTTGCTCACGGGTAAAAGGATACTCGCTCCTATACATACGCGCAATGACGGCGATGGGCATCCACTAGCCCATCTTTGCAACGAAGTGATATTTTATAACGAGACCGTGAGAAATCGGTGCAAAAAAACCTTCCTTCCCTTCGTGTAAACAGTAGCGTCTTGAAGACTTATGGAGATGTAGAAAGTTAGCGTTTATGTCAGTCCTGCAAAAAGTTTATACAACCCAGCCATCAGATACCGACGCGCAAGCGCCACGGCGACGCTTTTTTGTCCTATGTGCGTTGCTCGTATGT
The DNA here is from genome assembly GCA_021828635.1 of Chloroflexota bacterium. Next base: position 999 of record JAJZEJ010000224.1, on the reverse strand, counting down.
GCCATCATTTTCGACATTGTGATGCGCGTGCTGGCACCCGGATTGCATTCGCCGTTTTCAGATACGATTCGCTTTCTCTTTATCTGGGGCGGTGCCAGCCTTCCCTATTTGCTAGCATGCCTCTTTATACTGCGCACACCGATACCGCAGGGACGCTGGTTGTGGCGTGAAATGAGTGTGATCCTGGTCGGTGCTTTGATTCTGCGTATCATTTTACTGCCAGTATTTCCGTTTCTTTCGCATGATATACTGCGTTACATATGGGATGCGCTGGTGACGCTGCATGGCTATAGCCCCTATACCACTATTCCTGATAGCCCGGCACTGATGCCACTACGTGACCCATTGTTCTACAAGCACATGGGGTATCAGACGGTACCCACGATCTACCCGCCAGGGGCGCAGGTGATCTATATCATTGGTTACTTGATAGGTGGGCATAATGTGGTGCCATTGAAGACGATTTTCATGCTTTTCGACATGACCACCTGTGTTGCACTGGCCTTCCTGTTGCAAAAACGTGGCATGGATCCGCGCCGTTGCGTAATCTACGCCTGGTGTCCTCTGGTAATTACAGAGTTCGCCATTCAAGGACACCTGGATGTATTACCCATCACCTTCTCGGTACTGGCGATTCTGTGTGCCTATAGCTCGTGGCATGGTTCACGAGCCATGACCGGCTTTCTGATCGGAATGGCGACCGTCACGAAAATCTATCCCATTGTACTGCTGATCGTCGTCATTCGACGCCGAGACTACGCGCTCCTGGCAACCTGTGCTTTGACCATTCTGGTTTTTTACACGCCTTACCTTATTCTCGGTCATGGCAACGCTTTCGGCTTCTTCTCAACCTATGCTAATCAAGAGCCGACGAATCAAGGGGTTGTGCCGCTGTTCTTTTTCTGGTTCAGTAGCATCATTCACCTCTCGCGCGGTTTGACGCTTTTGTTAGTGCATGGGATGGATGTCATTGTTGCCGGTGCGGTCTCACTACTCATG
>JAJZEJ010000739.1 GCA_021828635.1 Chloroflexota bacterium | reverse complement strand
CTGCCAGAGGCTACGGATATAATCCAGTTCATAATGTGGTGAACGTGGCACGTGCATGACCTTATTTGGAATAATGCCGACGATCTCCGCCTTGCGTGAACGCCCTTTGAAGCGAGCTTGAATGCTTTGTACCAGTTGACGCATCCCCTGAATCGAAAACTCTGACATTTCGCTCGGCACAAGAATCTTATCCGCCGCGTAGGTCATGGATACTACCAGTTCATCATCTTCCTTTGGCGGCGTATCCATGAAAATAAAGTCGATATAGTCCGGCGCTGTCAGAAACTCCTCGTCCGTCGTATGCTCAGAGCGGAAGGCACTCAGGTCAATCACTTTCGCTTTAGCGGACCAGTCGGGGAAACGTTGCGCGACCGAGGGAGCTTTCGTCACGGCATCGCTGAGCGTATCCAGGGCTTTCGTGACAATATCAAAGTCCTTTGTATCGAGGATATAATAGCGCCCCATATCCAGCCTTGCGTCCGAGGGAACAATCCACAGGTTTTTGCGCACTTGATAGAGCGTCTCCGCGAATGTCTTCTCCTGCATGAGAACATGCCGAAAGGTACCCTTGTTGTACGCACGTGTGTGTACAACACCCGTATCTGGGTCACGTGTAATCGCCAATTCCGAGGCGTTGCGCTGAGCATCGCCATCAATAATCGCTACATGGAAGCCAAGAGCCGCCAGGAACACGGCAAGATTAACGCTAATCGTCGTTTTACCGACGCCTCCCTTACGCAAGGCCATCATATAGGTGACAAAATTGCGCATATCCTGCTGTCCTACATTCTGCTCAACCATAATCACTACTTTTCCTTTTCGCAATACTCCTTATCGTTACCGAGTTCTCCCTTAGATTGTACGAGAAAAGTGCCGTTTTAGCAAGTATATTCCGCTATTTTCCGCAAATTTCCTATGATTTACTTGGGTCCGTGGACCCAATATGCCAAACCGATTGATCGTGTCCGCCAATTGGGTCCACGGACCCAAAGTATAGCTGCTGCTTTTTATGAAACGATATTACAAGTTGATACATTTTATACGCTGATACGTTCTATTCTTAAAGCAAGATTTTGGCGACTGCCTTTGAAGAGAGAGAATGTACATGCAACCTACTTCTCAGCACGACGATCACTATGAGCAGACAGAGATAGCTGGTCTTTCAAGCGATGATAAAGATGCTATGACGCAGCAGACGATCTCTCTCTGTGGCGACCCTATCTATGCTGCCCTCATCCCTACCGGCGAATTATATCTGAGCTTGCCTTCATTGTGTGCCGCTCTTGGCCTGAATGTGCGCGGCCAGTTGCAACGCATTCAACGCACACCAGAATTATCTGATGGACTCGCGCAACTTTTTCTCATCACACGTGGCGGCTCACAGCGCGTGAATTGCTTGCACAGCGAGAAGCTCTTTGCCTGGCTCTCCACTTTACAAGTACGCTCCATGAACGGGCAAGCACGGGCTAAACTGACACGCTACTTGGCCGCCAGCAACAACTTTTCCGCCGCTACGCTGCTTTCCTCTGACACACAAGCCACACCCATCATCATGGAAGTTGAGAGCCAGCCCATACAAATTACATTACCGCTCGTAAACGATAATCCTACCTTAGAGGTCACAGCACAACCGATACTGGTCGTCGAAGAGCAACAAGACACATTGGCTATCACTGTACAGCCAGAGCTACTTGCCGAAGAGGAAGAAAATACGCTAGCTGTCGGTACCGTACAATCAACCGAGCAGATAATTATCATCGGAGATACGACTGATCTCCCTTCACGCCAGGAAGAGTTACGCACGCTACTGACACGCATACCTTATATTAGCAGCGATACTACACTGGTAACGACCAGCTTCCAGGAAGATCGAGCCATTCGTGAGGCCACACTAGCACGTAAGGCCGATTGGGAGAAAGAACCGACACTCAATCGTATGCGCTATCGAGCATCGAATAAATTGCTAGTCTATATTGGCAATCCAGACCATCCTCTCAGTATAAATGATGCACTGGAACGCATTCGCGCATTAGGAGAAACCACGATTCTGACGGCGCGTATCCTGCTTGGCCTCTGGAATATTCGGCGTTCAGAGGGACAACTAAGCAAAGATGGTAGCGCGGCCATTCGGGTAGATGAAATATTAGCGTGGAGAGGCGTGCAAAAACATACCCGCGTGTACGAAAGCTTACAGAAACGTTTCACCGATGGCTACCAGTGGAAACATAAGCAGCAGGTTCACCGCGACGTGTTACTGCTGGAACAGTGCTATTTACGCGGCTACCATAATGTGATCGTCAAAGGCAGAAATCGCCGTTTCCTCATTGATAGCCCCTACCTGCGTGTGGCCTCCGTCAAAGACGCTACCCAGGTTGACGATGGCGAGCCGGTGGGCTATTTTATCGCGCCGGGCGCATGGATTAACACCTACGAAGAGCATGGCAATCTCTTCTTTGTCGAGCTTGATCGACGCATCTTTCAGCTTAACCCCCAGAATGAGCAGATCGCGCTACGCATCGCGCTCTATCTCACTGAATACTGGCGGCAACTCGCACGTACCGGCAATTTTGAACAACCCATTAGCATGCACGATCTCCTGCTACACAGCATGGTACCGATAGATGAAGGACACCTCACCAGTCGTTTCGCCCCGCGTGTCGAGGAAGCTTTAGATACCCTCATCCAACGTGGCATCGTCGGCGAAGCACACCCCCTTGTGCCGATAGACAAGACGAAAGCCCACTGGGGCAGGGACTGGCTGATGGCACTCTGGCTACTCCTGCCTCCCATCGAAGCAATCGAGCAGCATTCCATGCAAGCTTTGCTTCCAGCACCCGCACCAGCACCCATGTTACAGCCTTCTCTTGCCAAAAAACAGAAAAAAGGCACAAAAGATCAGTAAAATATGTGCTACGGTAGGGCATACACGCCCCTTTTAGGAATAGGACCATGTTCATACACGTCCCTCGATACACGCCCATTCGGGCCTTAATTTGCACGCCCCCATTCCGGTCGGGCGAATTTTTACGCTCAAATAAACAATAGAAGACCAATAAAAGGACCGACATAGCCCATAAGAATACTCTCTGCTCCCATCGTTACAGCCCACGAACGAGAGGTCCATGCAC
>JAJZEJ010000845.1 GCA_021828635.1 Chloroflexota bacterium | reverse complement strand
GAAGAATAGGCTATAGCCCAAATAGCATAGCAATACTAGCGGCGCGTTCTGGCTGAGAACAGATCGGTTTCTTGCGGCTTTTTCTGCAAGCTTGCATCGTGCCGTAGCCATTGGTAGAGGATAGCACCCAAACATGCACCTAGCAAGGGACCGAGCCAGTAGACCCATTGATCACTCCAGACACCAGCGATCAGTGCTGGCCCAAAGGAACGAGCGGGATTCATCGACGCACCACTGATGGGACCACCCCATAATGCATCGAGCGCCACCGTCGCGCCAATTGCCAGAGCCGCTAGCTGACCAACGGCGCGAGTGTCTGTGGCGACCGAAATAATCACAAACATGAGAACAGCCGATAACAAAATCTCGACGCCAAATGATTGCCATGCACTGCCACGCGGTAACGTTGCACCTAATTGCGCTACTGGCCCAAAGAAGAGACGAAGTGTCAGCGCCCCAGCTACCGCTCCCAGCAGTTGTCCAAGCACATAAAAAGGTACCTCACGCCAGGCGAAATGGCGCGTAACGGCAAAGGCAACCGTGACGGCTGGATTGAAATGTGCGCCCGAAAGGTGTCCGCAAGCTGCGATCATTACCATTATCACAAGGCCAAAAACCAGCGCCACGCCCACATGGGTCAGCACTCCTGTCAATGTATCGACCATGATAGCGCCGCAACCTGCCGTGACGAGGGCATAGGTACCGATACCCTCGGTGCAGGCTCGACGCAACAATCCTGTCGTCATGCCTGTTGCTCTCCTTCTACTTCCTGCTCTTGCCACCAACTCGTCAACTGCGTCTCCAGCGCATCACGCACTTGTCGAAAGGCATTCATGCGCTCTTCCTCTGTGCCTTGTACCGCAGCTGGATCGGGAAAGCTCCAGTGAATGCGCTCGGCTCGTCCAGGGAAGACCGGACAGACCTCCGCCGCCGCATCGCAGACAGTGAGAACTACATCAAACGGTTGCGCTAGAAATTCGTTCAGGTGCTTCGAGCGGTGCTGGCTGATATCAATGCCGCGCTCAGCCATTGCACGAATAGCGAGCGGGTTAACCTGGGACGGCGCGGTTCCGGCACTATAGACCTCAAGAGTGCCTGCCGAAAGTGTGCGCAAGAGTCCCTCGGCCATCTGTGAACGGGCGGAATTGCCAGTGCAGAGGATGAGAACTCGTTTGATCTCGTGTGCCATGTTCATTCTATCCTTTCTCGCTCTCAAGCAGCGTCATCAATAAGCGAATGCGTGTTGCTAATTGCAGTGATGTTTGTTCAAAGGCATAATAGAGAGTCTCTTCTGACCCTTCGGCCAGCGCGGGATCGGGAAAACTCCAATGAATGCGCTCCGGCTCATCAGCAAAGGTTGGACAGACTTCACGAACCCGATCACAGACCGTCACAATCGCATCAAAGTGTTGCCCTTGCAATGTTGAGACATGTTTAGGAATAGCCCGACTCATATCAATGCCAACCTGTTGCATCACACGCAGGGCCAGTGGATGCACCTGCTCTGCTGGCTGGCTACCAGCACTGGCAGCTTCAAAGTTTCCCTGGCCCAATTGTCGCAATAATCCCTCAGCCATTTGCGAACGTGCACTGTTCTCGGTACAGAGAAAGAGAACGCGCAAAGGACGATGAGCAACCGATTTATCCTCACTATCGGCAGAGTTGGCGGGAATCGCGGGGTGAAGCTGCCTGCCAGCTAAAAAGAGATCATGCCGAAATTGCACGATGTCCAGGCCATAATAGATAGCGCGTTCGTCAGCCGTACTGCGATGTTCCAACACAAGATGTCCATCGCGCAAATGCCGTAAATGGTAGGAAATCAGATTTTGAGGAAGTTGCAGTTGTTCGACCAATTCTTGCACACGGTAATCGCTACGCGCAAGATGAGCCAGCAGGTTCCAGCGTACAGGATGCGCAGAAAGCTTGAGTACCTCTGGCGGAGGAACAAGCTGATTCTCCATGTTATTCTCCTTTCATTTCCATCAATCTATTTTGTATCAATTTTATTCGATATAATCTTAGCAGAGCGTGGACAGAAAAGCAAGTGGGCAATCTATTACATTCGGCTCTGAAGGATTACTTATGGCTTCTGCTTTTCCTCTCTATGCTGAAACATTTGGCTGGCTGATTACATTGTTAATTAGGAGGAAGATACATCCATGTAGGTGTTGGGATATCACAAATCGATCACGGTAGGGAAGAAATCCTGTAAATAGCCGCATTGGTGGCTGGTACGTGTTACTTTCTACTTGTTTACAACGTATTCCATAAAGGGATATTATAAAAATACGCGGGAGATAGCTATGAACACGACATAGCATATGATTTTTCATCTCTTTTTAACCAACCTTCTACGATTCTATGAAAACCAGCACACTTTATTCTAGTATGATATTATGTCTTTTTTGTTTTTTAGGAGCTATGCTTCATTAAGTATGAAAGAGGCTGTACATGAGGACAGATCCGCATCCTGCACCGTTTTCACCTCTTGAGCAGGAGAAACTACGGCATCTCAGGAGCTATTGGAAACGCAAGCAACTACGACGAATGAATGAGCATTTGGAACGTCGTACTGGACGCCGCCAAAACTGGCTTGTCACAACGTTCGTCTGTGTTGGTTTTGTCATCGCGCTTATCAGCGCAGGCATCCTGATTGCTGCTGGCAGCTTTGCTAATTCGGTCGAGCAACAATACCAAACCAAAGTCATGACACTTGCCGATATTTTGCCTAAAGATAACCTGAAGATGTATGACATGCACGGGCAAATCATCTATCAGGACATCAATAAGGGCTTGCAGACGACCGTGCCACTGTCGAAGATTGCGATCAATCTGATTAATGCAGAGGTTGCGACTGAAGATAGCACATTTTGGAGCAATGCAGGCTTTGATGTTACCAGTATCGTGCGTGCTGCCTATCAAGACCTCACCCATGCTCGTGTTGTTTCGGGAGCCAGCACGATCACGCAGCAGTTAATTAAAAATGCCATTGTTGGCGATAACGTTGATATCACGCGCAAGTTGCACGAGGTCATTCTGGCCCCTGAAGTCACACGCATCTATACCAAGCAGCAAATCCTCTCCATGTATCTGAATACTATCTATTATGGTGAGCAGGCTTACGGTGCAG
>JAJZEJ010000045.1 GCA_021828635.1 Chloroflexota bacterium | reverse complement strand
ACTCAGACGTTTGATGCTGAAATCGGCACAGGTGAACGAGCCGATGATATTGCCATGCACGACGGCACGTTTCAGATCATCAATCGTGTAACGCCCATGAGCATCAGGAGTAACGGTCGAGAGGTAGCCCAGCATGCCACCGGCGAAGCTATCTCCGGCACCCGTCGGATCGATAACGTCTTCTAACGGATACGAGGGTGCGCTGAAGTAGGTGCCGTCCGCGCCAAAAAGCAAGGCTCCGTAGCTACCCTGCTTGACGATCACGTACTGCAAACCAAGTGAGAACAGGTGGCGCACACCGGCTAGAATACTGGCCTGCTCCGTGTATTGGCGTACCTCTTCCTCGCTCATGAGCAGCATATCGACGCGCTTCATCATCTCGGTTAGAGCCGCGCGTTCAGTCATGATCCACAGTTCCATTGTGTCCAGTACCTTGAGGCGTGGTTGATTGACCTGTTCCAGCACCTCCATTTGCAGTTGTGGCTGGATGTTTGCCAGGAAGAGTAGTTCGCTATTGCGGTATGAGTCAGGGATGAGTGGATGGAAATCGGCATAGACGCCCAATTGGGTATCAAGTGTATCACGGGCATTCATATCCATGTGATAGCGCCCGACCCAGCGAAATGTCTTGCCCTCTTGAATTTGCAGGCCATCTAGATTAACGTTGCGTTTGCGCCAGAAATCCAAGTATTCTGGCGAGAAATCGCTACCAACGATGGCTACCAGGTTCACCTGGTCATAGAGTGAGGCTGCGGTTGTGAAATATGACGCGGCTCCGCCAAGCACCCCATCGGCTTTGGTGAAAGGTGTTTCTATCACATCCATTGCTACTGAGCCAACAACTAAAATTGACACGTTTTTCTTCAAATCCTTTCATGCGTTTGTATATGTCTATAAAAAACAAATCTTACACCGGCGTAGCGTCGCTTAAATGTTCGATGACTCCATCCAGGAATGCTAGTGTTCGTCCAAACTTATCATGTGCCATTGCGCGGGCTGGTGCGGTGTAGAGCGATTGATAGAGGTCTACGAAACGCTCCTCGACGTGACGCAGAATGGCTGTTAACGCATCTCCTGTAACCGCTCGATTTGGGTAACGCGCCCCAAATTCGATCAGTGATGTGATGACCGCCAGGCCACTGAGTCGTCCCAGCTTATCGGCATCATAAAGAATACGCCCTTCGATGGGCAGATGTGCGTCTTCGTTATTTGATGTCTTCACCGTTGTATGTGTCAAAATAGCCTGCTCAACGGTATGAATGCATGCTTCTGGCGCATGGAGTTCACGCAGATAGGCGACGGCCATTTCGGCTGATGTGCGTTGGTGATCGTGAAAACCGTGTACGACAGTAGAAATGTCATGTAAGTATGCTGCAATCGTCAATGCATCTTGATCTATTAGTGGCATGTCGGCATCTTCCTGAGTCTCCAATTCCAGGGCGAGCATCTTACAATTGGCAACGACAGCACAAGTATAGCGGAAGCTTTCACTACCCAACACCTCTTCCGCGTATTGTGCAACAGCTTGCGGGATATCTTTTTCCATCAAGCCTTTACCTTCTCTACACGTTCTGTTTTTATCTTTATCTTTCGGATGAATCGGTCCCTACATGCCAAAATCACGTAGCGTTTTCTCATATGGCGCACGGGCAATACCTTTCTCAGTGATAATGGCGCTAATGTAGTGATGTGGTGTTACATCAAAGGCTGGATTGGCGACGTGAACGCCGTTGGGGGCAATTACCACACCACGTATGCTTGTCACCTCTTCGGGACGACGTTGCTCAATCGGGATCAGGTCGCCGGAAGGTAGGCGCAGATCAATTGTTGAGCAAGGTGCAACAACATAGAAAGGTATTTGATGCGCGTGCGCCAGCACGGCGACGCTATACGTGCCAATCTTGTTAGCGACATCGCCATTGGCCGCAATGCGATCAGCGCCGACAAAAACGGCTGTAATCCCTCCATGATGCATGAAATGGCCGGCCATGTTATCAGTAATCAGAGTGAGCGCAATGCCCTCCTGTTGCAGTTCCCAGGCAGTGAGACGCGCACCCTGCAAAACCGGACGTGTCTCATCCACGAAGACATGAATGTGTTTACCATCTTTGTGCGCAACGTAAAACGGTGCCAGAGCCGTACCCAGACCGGCAGTAGCCAGCGCACCCGCGTTGCAGTGCGTGAGCAAGACATCTCCATCGTGAATCAGCGATGAGCCATAGATGCCCATTTGCAAACATGCGGCAATATCTTCGTTAGCAATCGCCTGAGCTTCATCATAGAGCTTATGCGCCAGTTCTATAGCTGAAACCTGTGCATTTTTGAGTTGGTCGGCGCGGTGCTGCATCCGCTCAATGGCCCAGAACAGGTTAACGGCGGTAGGGCGTGTACGACTAAGCATCTGACCACTGCTACGTACATGGTCATAGAGCGACTCTGCCGTTACGGCTTCACTCTGTTCACTCAACCAGCGATAGGCCGCGAGAGCCATGCCAAAAGCAGCAGTAACGCCGATAGCTGGTGCGCCGCGCACTTTCAAACTGACAATGGCCTCCGCTACGTCCTGCTCGTGACGCAGATGCAGATATGTTACTATCAGTGGCAGTTGTGTCTGGTCAAGCAGACAAACGACCGCACCTTGTTGATCTTCTTCCCACCACACGGTACGCAAGCGACTTTGTTGCTGTTCCTGGGTCATCAATGCAGTGCCTCTATCTCTCGTTGGATTATTCATGGATAACACGGGCGCGATTTATCACGCGCCCTACGATATGCCCTTTTATGTAACGATGAGTTTGCCTAATGAATGCTTTTGTTTTTTGGAAAGCCCCCAAATAGTACTAATACAAGGGGTATTAGTTGCTAGCAGTTCACTAAAGTATGCTACCATGATAATCGATACATGCCACATGTGCAAGTACACGTCCGTTCCGTGCTGTTACCATGTTGGCGCATTCATCTGTCAGCCCTGGCGTATTGTAACATATCGTCATACGTCCTGGTTTGATCTGGTATGCGATGCGGAACGAAGCGCACCCTTGTCACAATTCTAACATGTTACTGAAAGTGTTAATTGTCCGTTCCACTACACAGAAGGTTAAAGCCTTCCCGAACGCGCTATCCACGGTAC
>JAJZEJ010000286.1 GCA_021828635.1 Chloroflexota bacterium | reverse complement strand
AGCGGCTATCCTCTCTAAAGCAAAGGCAGGTAGAACTATGGGACTGGTCTTGATGTGGATTACGCTGGTCGTTCTGGCCCTGGTGGTCGTTGTTCTCGCCGTCTATCTTGTCAGCGTAGCTCTAGCCCTGGCGGCGGCGAACCACAACCTCAAGCAGCTTGCTGGCGGATTAGAGACCATCCAGGGACACAGCCAGCCATTACCGCGTGATCTCACAGTTATCAATGGCGCACTAGTCGCGTTATTGCAGGGTTTGCAATCTGTCGATGCCCACCTCGTCGGCATTGCGCATGTGTTCAGACGTTAGAGAGGAAGACATATCATGTGCTTCAAAAACTTGCCTATCGAGTTTGATGAGCAGGGACGCGCCCACTTGCGCGAGGGTATACGCAATCCCTACACCTACGAAACCCGCGAGCTTGCCACGCAGGAGGATAAACTACGCGAGCTGTTGGCCAAAAACGGTTATATCAAATCCGTCGATTTCGACCCTGTCACCCGTGTAGCTGGCGCACTCTCGTTCCATTCGGTCGTCGATCTCAAAGAACGCAAGGTCATGAGCGCCAACTCAATGGCAACGCTTTTTCGCGGCTACGAGATCATCCTCAAAGGCCGTGATCCACGCGATGCCATCTTCATCAGTAGCCGTGCCTGTGGCGTCTGCGGCGGTGTGCATGCCACCGTTGCCGCCGAGACAATGGAGATGGCCTTTGGCGTGCAGCCACCTCCTCTCGGCATCGTCGTCAGAAATATGTTGCTAGCCCTGGAATATCTCTACGATCATCCCTTGCATCTCTTCCTGCTGGCTGGCCCGGACTACTCACAGGCGTTGGTTGGGGCAACCAATCCTGAGTTGCTGGCACGGGCGCAAAAGACAGCCGCGCCAGGTGCCAACACGCACGGCTATGCCACCATCGGGAGCCTGATGGAAGATATGAACCCGCTCACGGGTAGCCTCTATCTGGAAGCTCTACATATGACGCGCGTGGCCCGCGAGGCATATGTCTTACTCGGTGCCAAGTATCCCCATCCCGAAACCATCGTGCCGGGTGGCATGAGTACCACCATCAGCCTGCAAAGCTTTAACGAAGTCTACACGCGCCTGGCACAGTTCTTCGACTACGGTAAGAAAACGGTTGCTATCTGGGATGACCTGACAGAGTTTTTCTTCGATGCCAACCCGCTCTATCGCCAGGTCGGTAGCCGCCCCAAGAATATGATTGATACAGGCGTGTGGGATGACCCTGAAGCGTATGATGCTAGCTATGCCCGCATGAACGAGTGGGGCGAGCGGCGCTGGTCTACCCCAGGCGTCATTCGTGACGGCGAACTCGTTACAACCCATCTGCAAGACATTAATATCGGCATGGAGGAGTTCATCGAACATTCCTACTATGAGAACTGGGACGGGCATCGTTTCAAGACCGACCCTCTGGGCGCACCGCTCAGCCCCTATCATGCCTGGAATAAGGAGACGAAACCAAAACCCGGCGGCCAGAGTTGGAAGGAACGCTATAGCTGGGATACCGCGCCACGTTGGGATCGCACGGCAATGGAAGCCGGAGCCTACGCCCGTTTGTGGTGTACGGCGGCAGCTAGCAAATTGCCCTGGAACCGCTATCTCGAATCAACCGGCAAAAGCCTGCGTATTCGCCTGCCACGCGCCAGCAAGCCCGCGATGGAACTAGAATGGTCTATTCCACAGGACTGGAACGCCTTTGAACGCAATCGCGCCCGTGCCTACTGTATCGCTTACACTGCTGCTGTGTGCATGGATAACTGGCAAATGGGCATGGATTTACTCAAAGCAGGCAAAACGAGCATCAGCACCAAGTTTGAACTGCCGCGCAAGGGAACCTATATCGGCGCTGGTTTCTGGGGCGCTGGTCGCGGCTACCTGACCCATCATCTGGTCGTTGATGATGGGGCCATTGCCAATTACCAGATCAATACGCCATCTACGATCAATGCCTCGCCACGGGATCCCTGGGGCAACCCAGGAGCCTATGAAGAGGCAGTGATACGCACGCCGATCCTGGAGACGTTTTCGCGGGCCGAGGACTACAAGGGCATCGACATCTTGCGTACTATTCGCAGCTTCGACCCCTGTATGCCCTGCACAACGCATATTCACGTCGATGGCACTAACTACGTCGTCTCGCGTGAAGTAAATACGTGCGCCTGTGGCATCGAGGAGTAAAGGCAAGCGAGCATGAGTGAGATGAAGCACATTTTCATTGGTGGCATTGGTTACACGTATCTGCGCGATCTTTCAGTAGGTCCAACGCTCATCGCGGACCTCAAACAACTGTCGTGGCCCACGGGGATTGAGATCGATGATCTCAGCCCCGGTGGCCCCATCGCTACCGTGCATCGCTTCCGCGACGTGCCACAGTATGACCGCGTACTCCTACTTGGAAGCGTTGTGCGCGGGCGTGAGAGCGGGCGCGTCTATTGCTATCGTTGGGATGGGCAATTGCCAGACACCGATGAGATTCAGATGCGTGTGGCCGAAGGTATTACAGGCGTGATTAGCCTGGATAATACACTGATTGTGGGGGGATTTTTCGGCATCTGGCCGCAAGAAGTCGTCATCATCGAAGTGGAACCACGCGATGAAGAGTGGGGAACCGAGTTCAGCCCGCCTGTGCAGAGCGCACTCACCCACCTACCCGCTCTTGTACGTATGCTGGCAACGATGCCACTTGATGGACTTACCACCAGTTCACAAAATGTATGGGAGGTCGCAGAATGGAACAATTGATCAATCAAAATCATCCAGGGCAGCTACTTGATGAGCTTTACTGGCGCGATGAAATTTTACAGGTCATGTACTGGTATCGTGGCGAAGGTTTCGGCGAAAACGTCACAACACGCGAACTTCAGACCTTTTTGCCCGCCGATGAAGAGCTGCTTACTACACAACTGGAAGCGATGGTGGACGAAGGCTATCTGGTTCGGATGAACAGTACTGCTCTACCACGCTATGCCTTTACAGAGTACGGTGCCAGAGAGGGTGCGCGGCGTTTCGCCGACGAGTTTGCCGGCTTGACCAACCAGGCGCACGGCGAATGCGGACCCAACTGCCCACACTGTAAAGATACGCCACGCAACCATTGCGTGCATTGCAG
>JAJZEJ010000189.1 GCA_021828635.1 Chloroflexota bacterium | reverse complement strand
GCAGGTATGGAAGGACAGGATCGGCGCGTTAAGCGTACCCAGCGATTACTGGCAAAAGCTCTGATTGCCTTGACGTTGGAAAAAGGCTACGAGGCTGTGACTATTCGTGATATTACGGAGCGAGCGGATATTGGCTACGCCACCTTTTTTCGTCATTATCACGATAAAGATGCGCTCTTACGCGAAGTTTCCGAGGTTGTGCTGGCCGAGTTGACGGCATATTTCCCTGGTTCACCCGATATTGATGCTGTCACAGTTGGCACGACACTTTTTCGCTACGTGCAGGAGCATCAGAATATTATCAAGGTTTTACTCAGTATTCACGGTCCTAATTCACCAATACAGTATATTACGACTCTGGCGACTCAAGACTTACTGCGCATGTATGCATCTAAAGAAGGTAGCATTGTGCCTATCGAGATTGCCGCTTATCATCTTATCAACGCATCAGTTGCGCTGATTCGCTGGTGGCTTGAACATGACATGCCCTATTCGCCAGAACAGATGGGACAGGTGTATTCGCAACTGATCGACCAGCCCACGCGCACCCTCGCCTTTGGCCCATTATTATCCGAAAAATAAACTCGTTGGGCCGATTTATCGCGCCTGTGCATGGGATGCATGGGATACGTGGGTACGATGAATCAGTGAGTTTTGGGGTCGGAAACGCTGGTTGCAATAAAAATGTTGGTTTGATTCTCAGAGCATGTTTTGTCATGCGCTGCGGTAGCCCTATTTGGCAAGAAGAGCAAGATCGAAGAAGTTTTGTTCGGGTTCACATGCTATATTTCTCAAGGGGCGCAGCTCGACTTCTCACAAACCAGATGACACAGAGCTATATAACTGCGTCACTGAATGATTGAAAGGAGTTCTTAGGATGAACGAACCCATCACAACACTGAACACCCAACACGGTGTACCACGCGGAGGGGTCACGTCATGGGAGGAGACACGTCGCGTGCTGGAAACAGCCGAGCTGTTTTGGCTCTCAACAGTGCGAGCCGACGGTCGCCCTCACGTCACGCCGCTCGTGGCCGTGTGGTACGACGGGGCCATCTACTTTACCACTACCGACACCGCACAGAAGACTGTCAACCTGCGTGGAAACCCGCACGTCATTCTGACGACCGGCAGCAACCAGATCGACTCGTTCCACAAAAAAGAAGGACTCACCGTGGTGGTTGAGGGCGACGCCGTGCGGATCACCGACCAGGACGCACTCGAACACTTAGCCTCGGTGTGGGCGACCAAGTGGGATGGAAGCTGGCCGTACCAGGTACGCAACGGTTATTTTTACCTCTACGATGAAGACGAACAAAGAGTTCTCGCAGATTCGAACCTCGTGTTCTCCGTCAAACCCAGGAAGGTCTTGGCATTCTCCATAGGCATCGGCCAAACCCGCCACCAGTTCTGACTTCCAACCTGGAACTCACAAGCGTGAGGAAGGTTGACCAATGCAATGTGACTTTAGCGGTCTGCATCAGAAAACCATATCCGTTTTGATGCAGACCACTTTTTCTTGCAACAGATACTTTCAAAATGTGTAACCAATCATATGAGTCGATCTCTCACATTCATCTTATAACGGGTGAGATTTTTTCACTACTTTTGTGTCCACTTTTTTTGCTCACGTTGCTCCTTTCCTAGTCTATTGCTGCGAATCCTCGATATGTTGTAGTGTCTCAATCGTTTCGTCGCACCAGGCAAGCATAGCTTGTGCTTCATGCTTGCCGTAACTCAAAGTGATCGACCAGTATAGCCCATGTGGATTGCCACCACGGGCCGCCGCTTTGATAACCTCCTCAACCGCTTCATAATGCCTGAGCATGTTGAGTTGAAGCTGACGATACCGTTCCAGATGTTCCAGCGAATTAGGTACCGGAATAGTATTGGAGAAGAACAGCTTGAGTAGTAGCTCGTTGCGCCCAATCTGATACTCGACCGGCTCGATCAGCCAGCGCCGCAGTTCATCCCAGCTCTTGTCGGTCAATGCGTACACGTAGCGGTCTGGCCGTCCCTCCTGCTTCTCAATGTGGCTGGTCGTCAAACCTTCCTCGCGCAACTGCTTGAGCATGGGATAAATCTGTCCGTAGCTCTCCTGCCAGAAATTGCTGATGCTCTCCTCAATGACCTTCTTGATGTCATAGCCAGACATCGGCCCCAGACTCAACATGCCCAGAACAGCGTACCGGCTCTTATTCTCCTTCACCATCATGCCTCCATGCTATATCTATAAACTATATTATAAATAAGATATATAATAAGAAAGATATAACATGAAAGCGAACAATGTCAAGGAGCTTGTCGGGGAAATTTGGAAAAATAAGGAAAGCGGAGAAGCTGTATGGATGGAAAGCCCCATCCATACAGCTTCTCCGCTTGGTAAATTTCTATTGCTTATCAAGCATCCACGATACGCCACTCTATGCGTTTGCCTAAACTAGCAGCATAACGTTGTAGTGTCGATAATCGAGGATCAGTATCGCCTGCCTCTAAGCGTGCAATAGCAGGTTGTGAAGTCTTTACGCGCTTTGCGATTGCTCGCTGTGAAACTTTGGAGTGGGTGCGAAGTGCTGCTAGATTGCTTAATAGCAAGCGCCGCTGGCGTGCCTCTTCCATCAAGGAAGGGAACTCTGCGTTGTTCTTTGTTGATTCCTCGATCATCTCGTCAAGAAAATCCTGTTCCATTGCTTTCTCCTTTAATCCTCTTGACTTACTCGCGTTGTATTCCCACGCCGTCGCCAATCCGCTAATCTTTGTTCTGCTAATCTAATAGCAGCATCAAGCATCTTCTGAGTCTTTTTTGAAAACCTTCTAAGGCCAGTAATATATGATTAAACCGGCCCTCACAAGCAAACAGAATACGATAGGTATTTGTGTAATAGAAAGCACGTACTTCGTAGATATCTCCATGTAGGTGACGTGCTACAGATCTACCATGTTCGCGCACATACTCCATTTCCTCAAGGACAGCGGCCCGATCTCTATCTGGTAACGTCAGAAGGAAATTCTTAACAGGTCGCATTCCATTTTCGGTTCGATAATCACGCCACTGTCTTTCATACTTAGGCTGCTTGCTACTCATCACATTCCCCTACGTATATCTTTGCCTAGAATATATCATATTTGGTATCA
>JAJZEJ010000185.1 GCA_021828635.1 Chloroflexota bacterium | reverse complement strand
TCCGATCTGTGTCAAAGGATAAAAAGTAGCAAAGCACAAAAAATTGCATTGACTTGGGCAATGCAATTTTTTGTGCTTTGCTACGAGATCAGTGCATATTCGCGTAAAGCTGTATAATGCGCTCCAGCCCGCGAGAGTTCGCTTTTCACGACAACGAGGCGGCTCGCAGGATAGGTTTCGGTGGAGATCAGTCCCTGTTGTTTGCCAGCTAGCAGACGCTGGAGTTGTTGCTGCTCACCCATACTCAGAGGCGCTTTGACACGCGCTAAGGTGAAATGGGGCGAAAAGGGACGTTTATCAACGACGAAGCCACGCTTTTCGAGGGCTTGATTGAGCGTGCGATGCACATTGGTTAGCAGACCAGTTGGTTCATCGATGCCCATCCAGATGACACGCGGCTGGTTGGGCGAACCGAAAATGCCGAGGCGCGAGAGACGATAGGTAAAAGCTGGAACGTGGCCCACTGCCTCTGCGGACGCTGCCATAGCCTCCGCTAGTTGCGCGTCCTCTAACTCACCCAGGAAAGCTAGCGTAAGATGAATGCCAGAGGCATCTACCCAGCGCACGCCAGGGAAAAGCAGAGCCACCTGGCGGGTAACTCCGTCCAGGTGGCGTTGCAAACGTTCATGCATTTCAAGCGCGATGAATGTGCGTGTCATGCTACAAACAGCATCTCATCTAACTCTGCTCCATCAATCGTCTCAACCTGCTTGAGGTACTCGGCGATTAAGATGAGCTTGTCTTGTTTCTCACGCAGAATGTTCAGGGCGGTTGTATATGCCTGGTCAACAAGCTTCGCTATCTCTTGATCAACCCGCGCCGCTGTCTCCGCGCTAATCGACACATTGCCTTCGGCATCAGGCTTGAGTGCGATCAGACCAAGCGAACTCATGCCAAATTCACATACCATGCGACGCGCAATATTCGTAACGTACTCAATATCCTGACTGGCACCAGTAGTGATGTCGCCAAAGATGACTTCTTCAGCGGCGCGTCCACCCATTGCACCAGCCATCTTCGCTAGCAGTTCAGAACGGCGCATCAGGTAGCGGTCCTCAGCCGGTGACTGTACGGTGATACCAAGCGCCATACCACGTGCGATAGCCGAGACTTTCTGCACGGGGTCGGAGCCGGGGATACTACGCATAACGATGGCGTGACCGACCTCGTGATAGGCAATAATCGACTTCTCAGCCTCAGAGATCAGGCGGCTCTTGCGCTCTGGACCAGCCATGACGCGCAGTACTGCCTCATCGAGATGCTCTTTATGAATGGAGGTTTGACCATTACGTGCGGCCAGCAAAGCGGCCTCATTCAGCAGGTTCGCCAAATCAGCGCCGGAAAAACCAGCCGTCTGCTGAGCCAGTTGCTGCAATGTTACATCGCCAGAGAGCGGCTTATCTTTGCCATGTACTTCCAGAATAGCCAGACGGCCACGGATATCAGGCTTGTCCAGCATGACACGGCGGTCGAAGCGACCGGGGCGTAACAGTGCCTGATCCAACACATCGGGTCGGTTCGTGGCGGCAATAACGACAACATTGGTATTCTTATCAAAACCGTCCATCTCAACTAGCAACTGATTCAGCGTTTGCTCACGCTCATCATTGCCACCACCCATGCCGGTTGCGGAACGCTGGCGGCCCACGGCATCAATTTCGTCGATGAAGAGGATACATGGCGAGTGTTCTTTGGCTTCCTTAAAAAGGTCACGCACACGGGCCGCGCCAACACCCACAAACATTTCGACAAACTCAGAGCCACTCACACTATAGAAAGGTACATTTGCCTCACCAGCAACCGCACGCGAAATCAGCGTTTTACCAGTGCCAGGCGCACCAACTAGCAACACACCTTTGGGAGTACGCGCACCCATGCTCGTAAAGCGTTCCGGGTGCTTGAGATATTCAACAATCTCCTGCAACTCAATCTTTGCCTCATCCACCCCTGCGACATCCTTAAATAGGATTGCTGGATGCGATTCATTGAAACGCTTGGCCTTCGAGCGCGAAAAAGAAGTAGCCTGTCCTCCATTTCCACCACGTCTGATAAACAGGAACATACCGCCCATAATCAGCAAGATCAACATCAGATCGGCCACGCCCTGTCCCCACTGCCCACTCTGTCCATTATCAATAGTGACAGTAACACCATCATGGCGAAAGGTATTGGTCAGTGACTCGCCACTCTCTTTTACGGCATGATATAACTGCCCATTTTTCGCCGTCGCCATGACATCCTCACCACTAATGACAACCGCCTTGAGTTGATGGCTATCGGCCATGTTCAGAACAGTACTGATCGGTTCCTCTTGCGCTACTGGACCTGGGCTTGTAATCCTGAAGATAGCCAGAGCGGCTAGGGCAATTGCCACAAGAATCAAGAGTGCCGGTACGCCATAACGAATAAAACGTTGGCGTTTGCTAAGTGCCTTACGTGCAGAACTACGCGAATTTGTGTTAGGTGTTTGTCGATTATCCTTTGGAGGAATTTCCATGCGCTACCGTTAGACCCTTCTAAAACATCTCAAGCTAAACAGTTCTATGCTACTCACCGGTTACTTATTACATTTCAAATTGTACCATCTCGTGTGGCTTAGCCCCTGGGGAACATCTTGGGGTTAGTATATATTACCTATTATGATTGCGCAAGGTGAGAACACGCTGAGAAAGATTAGAATTCTGAGGATTCATAAGAAATTGGGACCAATAGGCTGTGCAACTCATCTATAAAACAGTGGCCGATTGCTACATAACAAATGAGCGACCGTCAGCGATCACTTCGCCTGCTTGTATAAACTAACACCCCTTGCTACGTATCATATACAGGAACTAAAATCATACTCACCGGTTTATGTAACCCGCGATATGATACAATACTCATAAATGAGATAAAATAGGAAGCTATCTTTTTCGTCATGAACAGGGTTGTTCACATCTTTTGTCATTGTTGAGGAATAGCATTATGCAAAAGCAGATCATCCCACTCACACCGATAGAGCAAGTCTGGTCACAAGCCATGCGACTTGGTGAGACAACGCAACCATTCAGTGCTGAGAGCCGCGAGAAAGCGCCACGTATCCGCGAGGCCAAAGTCGTCAAAAGTGTCTGCCCCTATTGCGCCGTTGGTTGCGGACT
>JAJZEJ010000830.1:2166-3139 GCA_021828635.1 Chloroflexota bacterium | reverse complement strand
TTCTGTGTTGAGCGATAAGATACTGATATTCTCAACGGCGTTTTCAGGGATGGCAAACTCTTCGTCCAGTCCTCGGATGGCTCCGGCAAAAAAGTCGCTGTCAGCAGCTCGTGATTGTTTGCCCTTGCGGTCGGTTCCTGGCGCGTTCATCGTCTCCTCAAAAGAAGCTGACCAGTGGTTTGGATAGAATGCTACTGAGGATGAGCGGCGCATGAGCAAGATGTGCTGGTCGGCGGTTGCCACGATGCATTGAATGCTCACAGGTGCCGGAATGAGCGATGTGCCACGGTCTGTCGAACTATAGATGAGGGCGGTATTGCCATACTTCTGACGAATAGAAACCTTTGTGCCGTCTACGGCGGTCAAGAGTGGCTCATCAAAAAATGGCGTCAGGCTGTAATACTCATGAAAGTTGAGTGGCGCAAGCGTTACCTCTAATTGGTCTAGATTACTGAATGAGGGCGTGTATGAGGCCAGTCGGTAGTGTGACGAATTAAAGTAGTCCTTCTCAATCGCCGGTAGCTTCTCATGGATGAGTTTCTCAAGGTCGTCTGGAATAGGCAAGCGTGTACTCAGGATAGTTGTTTTGATCTCATCGCGGCTCCAGCCTGCAAAGTTGTGGCTGTTGGTGAGAATGATACAATCATCAACAGCAAAACGCTCTACGTCGGCAAGTTGCATTAACCGGCGTGCATTCGGTGATGCCAGTGAGTACAGGTTATATACACTCATGTTTGCACTCTCTATAACCCTAATCTGCTCTTACAATCTGTTTTTTGCAATCAATCTCGCAAGCCCGTGATAATTTGGCTCATCGTACTTCATAATCTCTGTTGCGGTTACTGAGTGGAAAAGAAAATTAGGTTCTGAGTGTGTGGAACGTGCAAAAGGGACGCTGGCTTTTTTTGTCGGCGTCCCTCATTTTGTGTCTTGTGGCGGAACTGACGGGATTCGAACCCGCGATCTTCTGCGT
>JAJZEJ010000830.1:0-2156 GCA_021828635.1 Chloroflexota bacterium | reverse complement strand
TCTATTAGACGGCTTGCCATGCGGCGAAAAAGTGGGTAGGCTGTAATAGCAAAAGGCACGTAGACGAAGGTGTCTACGTGTCTCGCTGGTGTTGTTGAGACGGAACTGACGGGATTCGAACCCGCGATCTTCTGCGTGACAGGCAGACATGTTAGGCCACTACACCACAGCTCCTTGCGTTCTTGCGTTCGCTCTCTAAGAATATCAAACTTCCGCTGGGCTGTCAAGCCCTTTGACAACGAATTTTTGCCGCCAGAACGTTTTTCTCAGAAAAGCGCCCGTTTACCTGGAGCTTGTAGCAAACACACTTGACAATAGGCTGGGTGCATAGGGGTATAATAGATACAGAATGAAATAGATTGCTATCATTTCTATGCTACTATGTTCTGGAGAGACTATTATGAGCGAAGTACTACCATTATCACAATCTGAATTTCCCACCCAATCTCCTTATTCTCAACAGCAGAGGCAAGGACAAAGCACTGTTGCCTGTATGATCTGCCATGCTATTTATACCCCTTCTACGAATCAACCACAATTGGCGCATGCTCCTCAATCGGTACTGGAGTCGGCTTTGCTGGGTATGTGCCATTTTTGCTTTCGTTGCCGTCGTCCCTCTTGCCCCTTCTGCTGGGATGCTGTGCATGGCATTTGCGGTTCATGCGTCCTGGAAACCGGCCTGCCATTTCGTAGCGAGGTGCCGCCATTGTCTGGTACCTGGCTACCTCCTATGCGCCAGGGTCAGCCTGCGACTAATAATGGGGCCGCTTATCCGCTCGTAGGTATCCAACCCGGTCGTTTGGCAGGGATGACCATGCAGACCATACAAACCGTTCAGCCAGGACTGGCTAACCCTATTGGACCTAGCATGAATATGATGCCGCCCCAGGTTTCTCCCGTCGCGGGAGCCTTTCCTGGTGTAGCCGCCACGTTTCCTCAGAATATTCAAAACGTCCAAAATGCTCAGCCCATGCCTCCCATGCCACCTATGATGCAGCCGCCTCCTATTCCGACGACGCCTGATGCTACGCAATCGACACGCAATGCTCATACCTCAAAGCGTGCTAGGTCCGCAAAAGCTCTGGAAGAGGATCACTTGGCACCATACTATATTTATATTGACGATGGTGAGGATGTAGTTGTGGATGGCAGTGAGCGGCAGAAGCAGGTCGATACAGAAGTTTCGCCCAGTGTACACCCTATGCGTAAGATTGAACGGGCTGTGACACTGCTGCTGCTGGTTGTGATCGCACTCTTGATGATAACAATTATTGCGGCTTCATTCTCTTCTCAAGTCAATGGTTATATTGCTCAGGCGCTACATATTGACATTCGCGCCGAGATCACCTATCTCTGGCAGCTACTATCTAAGTAGGAGCCTGTTTACTGCGTCCGTGCAACCTTATCTCCAGGGCGTGATACATTGGTGTGTGCAGAGAGCAGTTGTCAGGCCATAGTAATATTAATATAACGGCTGTGCATTCCCGACAAACTTTTTCTGTATCGCCGTGCATAGTAATGAAATTGGCTGGCCTGGTGGTGTGGGGGCTGAGCCTTTTGTATAAAGAGTGATGGGTGATCTGTGTATCATGGGACATGAAATATTGGTTGATGGCTACAATATCATTCGTAATAATGAGATGTTTCGCTTTATGGAAATTCAGCACAGGGCTGAGGCACGTACACTATTGATTAAGCAGTTGCACAATCGTTACCGACACCAGACATGCCGTGTGACAGTGGTTTTTGATGGCAATGGAGCGAAAGAGCAGATGAGCCATGAAGACCATATTCGTATTATCTATTCACGCTATGGTGAGACGGCGGATCGCGTGATTGCCCGTTTAGCGGCAGAGGCGAAAGCTGCGGGCCATCAGGTGGAGATGTATAGTAATGATAATGAGGTGCGTCAGTCGGTGGTGGAAAAGGGAGGGCAGGCTCGTTCGGTGAACCAGCTTGTACACAAGCTCACTGCTGCGCCGAGCGATGTGGCCTATCGGTCTTATTATCGCCAGGAGATGCGTCGCGTCTATGGCATTGATCCCTGGTTAAAGGCCGAAGACGATGTTGACCCGCCCCCCACACGCGGGAAAAAACACAAAAAGAAAAAATCCCGTCGTCATTGATCTCTATACTTCTTGTAGCCAGGATGAACA
>JAJZEJ010000155.1 GCA_021828635.1 Chloroflexota bacterium | reverse complement strand
CTGATATTCGTCGCTCACAGTAAATTCGCGCTTGCGCAAGGGAGCCTCCTCGGAGTGGTACATCTGTTCTTTAGCATACTAGTAGTATACCACACCATTCCTGACATCTGCTGTCAATTTGCTGGCTCCCCTCTCATTTCCTAATTGATTGACTACTACATTACGCTGGTAATGGTAGAATATTGAAAAGGACTACCTCCAGGAAAGCAATCCTAAATAAGAGGGAGCATTCAGGATGACATCGCTTATTCTCGACTCACTCGAAATACACAATTTTCGTGGCTTTGAGCATCTTACCATAGATCGACTGGCGCGAGTTAATCTTATTGTGGGCAAAAACAATATAGGTAAATCAAACCTGCTCATGGCATTACAGCTGTATGCGCGTCGAGCATCATCGCCAACATTTATCTGGGAAATATTAGACACACGTGGAGAGATAAAACGACCTTTTGTGAATGTCGAAGATATGCTTGCTGTTCTTAAATATTTGTTTTACGGTCGTAAAGAGATTCGACCTGGCCTTGAACCTATTCGTATTGGGTCAATGAATACTGCTCATAAGACGTTTTCTATCCTCATTAACTGGTCAATCAGCCAGACTATCACCGATCAAGAGGGAAAGGTAAGTATACAGACACGTCCACTTCAGTCGGGAGAGGGATATGCTCTTGATTTGCTCATTCCTTTTATTTCTATCCAGGTAGAAGGAACAGCACTGAATTATCCAATCGATCCATCGCTACCAAGAGGTATATTAAGACTTAATGCGAAAGAAATCACCAGTGCTTTTGTAGCGGCAAACGGTCTGCAAGATGCAAGCGTGTTATGGGATAATATCGCTCTAACGAGTCAAGAGAAAGATGTGCTGGCTGCACTTCGCCTGATTGCTCCCGGAATAGAAGGCATCAATTTTGTGCATAATCCCCTCATCGGGAAACGTGAACCTATTGTCAGAATTGCAGGCATTGATGAACCTGTACCACTAAACAATTTGGGTGATGGCATGCAGCGCATGCTTGGTATTGCGCTAGCATTAGTGAACGCAAGAAATGGTTTGCTGCTGATTGATGAAATAGAAAACGGCTTGCATTATCTTGTCCAGCCTGACTTGTGGAAGCTGATCTTTCACACTGCTCGCCGTCTCAACGTGCAGGTTTTCGCTACAACACATAGCTGGGATTGTATAGAGGGTTTTCAGCAGGCCAGCCAGGCCGTTGGCAACGGCGATGGCTTACTTATTCGTTTAGAAAGTAAGCAGGAAGGTATCAAAGCCACCTTGTTTGACGAACGGAGATTGGGTATTGCAGCTCGTGAGCAGATTGAGGTGCGTTAACGGTGAATGATACTTTATATAAAGAAGAAACGGTATCCAACTATTTGCTGGTAGAGGGGTCAGATGATGCTCAAGTATTCTTTCATTTGCTGCAACATCATCATCTCAGCAAACATATTAAGATTGAGAAAAAAGTTGGCATAGAAAAGCTGCTAGAGGATATTGACGTTGAGCTTGACCGTAGCGGCTTAAAGCGATTGGGCATCATTGTGGACGCTGATACGAATATTGAGACACGCTGGCAATCACTTCGTAATAGGCTTATGCAGTCTGGCTATACCTCGATACCATTAGCTCCTTTAGCAGAAGGAACGATCATTAGCCAGGAAGAACGTCCTAAAGTTGGTATCTGGTTAATGCCAACCAATACGCTGCCTGGAATGTTAGAAGATTTTATCAGTTTTCTGGTACCTTCTGATGATGTTCTCTGGCCCGTAGCTATAGATACAGTGAAGAAAGTAGTACAAACTGAACGCCGTTTTCCGCAAGTACAGGTGCAGAAAGCCAATGTGCATACCTGGCTTGCGTGGCAAAAGGAGCCAGGGAAACCAATGGGGCAAGCGATTACGAAGAAATATTTTGATGCAAATGCCCCCCATGCCCAACGAATCATTCAATGGTTACGACAGTTATTTGAACTTGAGGAAGCATAGTAATGTTCTGGCTCCCTCCACATTCCCCGATTGGCTGGTCACGCCGCTATGCCGGTAATGGTAGAATACGAAAAAGGACTATTTCACAGAAGGAGGGCGCGATAGGTAGACAAGCGGTTCGTCTCCCTTATCGCACAGCAACACATGAACGTAAACGCAAAAAATTTGTTTATGGATGGCGAGTTTGTTTCCGCCGAGAAGGGCGTCATCTCTGTTCGCACGCATGCCTTTGCCTATGGTACTGGCTGCTTTGAGGGCATTCGCGGCTACTGGAACGAGCATGAGCAGCAGGTCTACCTGTTCCGCACACGCGAACACTTCGAGCGCCTGCACAACTCCAGCCGCATCTTACAGATTTCGTTACCGTATAGCGTTGAGCAGATGGTTGAGCAGAGCTGCGAACTGATTCGGCGCAACGATCAGCATCAGGATGTCTACCTGCGTCCCGTGGCGTACAAGAGTGAGCGTATCCTGGGTGTCAGCCTGCATAGCGTCTCTGATAGCTATCTCCTGACTTCGGAGCCACAGGGCAACTATGTTGATACATCCGGCCTGCGCTGTGGTGTCTCCTCGTGGCGGCGCATCGACGACAACGCCATGCCTGCGCGTGCCAAAATCTGCGGTGCCTACGTCAACTCAGCCTTCGCCAAAAGCGAGGCTCTCCAGAACGGCTTCGACGAGGCGATCATGCTAACTAACGAGGGCCATGTCTCGGAGGGGAGCGCGGAGAACATTTTCCTGCTCATCAATGGCGAGCTGGTCACGCCCGCACCTAGCGAGAATATTCTGCTCGGTATCACCCGCGATACCATCATGACGTTGGCACAGCGCGAACTGGGCATCTCGACCCGCGAGCGGCAGATTGATCGCACCGAACTCTATACCGCCGACGAGATCATCCTGTGCGGCACTGGTGCGCAGATCGCTCCCGTGGTCGAGGTTGATCATCGCCCGATTGGTAGCGGCAAGATCGGCACGGTCGGCCAGCAGTTGCAGCAACTCTACTTCGACGTGGTGCGTGGACGCCATGCAGCCTACAAAGAATGGTGTACCCCTGTCTACAGCAATGTCTTACAGCATAGCCAGGTGGGTGATTAATTTTCAAGCATAAAAAATGCCACATCCGCGAACGCGGATGTGGCATTTTTTA
>JAJZEJ010000539.1 GCA_021828635.1 Chloroflexota bacterium | reverse complement strand
GCGATGCTAACTACCAAGCGTAGATTGGCCTCCACTAGGCGTTGAAGAGCCTCGGCCTCGCCTGCCGCAACTCTGCGTGTGACCTGTAGTTCCTGCTCGGCACTGAGCAGTGGGTAACGTCCAATTTCGCTGAGATACTGGCGAATCGCGTTATCTACCTCGTAATTGCCACTCTCTTCGTCTTCGTTATCGTCATAGCTGGTCTCGAAGGCTGCTTGCGTATCATGCTCATAGAGTAATGTATCATCGTCGTCACTGATCGTATACCGAGGCCGCGGCTTCCCTGTTCCCTTTACTTCCGCCCTTATTGTATGGCGTTTACTGCCTTTCTCCCTTCCTGCTTGCCATTTCTGGTGTCCTTGTCGTGTATCTTCTCCCTGTACTGAACTGATGGTATATCCACGATATTGTTCCTCATCCACCCGCTCCACCATCATAACCATATTTCCTACTCCTTCTACCTATAAACCACAAACCCGCTATGTAGTAATTCAGTAAATGGAGATGAGAGATTCCAGGATGACGTTGCTTGCCAATAGGCATCCTTCTAACAATCCCCCCGTCCATGCAGCATGCGTTGGACATTCTCCCCCCATGCTCTATTTCCGCAAGAATCGTGCCAATAGCTCAGTTTAGTGGTAGATTATGCTGCATAGATGGCTATCAAGTGGCACGAGAAGCGCATATATGAGTTTTTCTTCTCGGTTATCTCGGTTATCATAGCTTGCCTTTTCCAACCATAACCGTAAATTTTTTCCACTTGCTGCGGAATTTTCCGCACAGGACAGGTTGGACGCGATGATGCTCTTTTAAAATTTAACCTGGATACCATGACGCGATCATGAGCGCAAAGATACCCAGATTAATTTTATAAAGAGCATCATCGGTTCCTATGTAAGGTGAGACATGGTGATGTGTTTTGACAAAGGACGAAAACACGGCTATTTCTCGTTCATTTTGCTGTAGAGATAGATCACTTAGAGCATGAATGACAAGCCTAAGACGTGCGTAAAAGGTAGTGTTATGCGGAGAGAGAGACGACCGATCAGCGCCCAATTGGAACAGCCATCAGCTACTTATGGGGAAAAGGGTGAAACCCGCAGACGTAGCGGTGAGCCATCTGTCTGGATTGACCCCGTGGTCCAGCAAAATGTGTTTGTGGCATATATTGAGCATGAGCCACGTCCGCTCGCGCCTGTGACAAAAGACATGCGCACGGGACCATTAGAGCATTCACCGGTTTCCGATAAATTGCCCACTGCATCTGCTCATTCTACACATTCACCTATCCCACCACGTGCTTCCGCGCAGCGTTCTGGCCTGGGCAATCTCCATCCTCGCTATACTCGTGTCACGGCAAAATTGCCAGAGTCAGAGGAAAGCGATGTGACGCGCATCCCGACGTTGCCGCCGCCTACAACGTGGCAATATTCGTCACTTGGCTTTGCAGCTGAGAGTAGTTTGCCCTCACTTTCATTGCTTGGGCAGCCTGCTCCGCCGATCCTCGACGATGTATCTATGCTACCAACCCGCATTATGTCCAATCAGGCTCAAGATATCGAAGAGATTGCCACGCAACCACCGCCAAGTCGCCCCGCTTCCTCCGATCATTCACAATTTGGACAATCATCTGAACCGTTGCGTTCCTGGACAGCCGGCGAGGGAGCTAATTCGTCTTATGCCAGGTATATTGCTGGCTACAGACGCGATACGTCGGTCCCTACATGGGGAAAATTCCGCAGCCCTCATCGGACCCCTTCATTGAGGCCGACCGAGCGGTTGCGCTGGTGGTTGCTCTACCCTGGGCGTATCGAATTTCTGTGCTGGTTCGGCGGGACGCTGCTCCTGATGGCTGTTACCTGTATCTTTCTGTTTGTTTCATTAGTGAGCATGGGCTGGATTGGGATGACCCATACCAGTACAAGCAGTAGTACTTCGCAACAGCACTGTGCTAGTCAACAAAGCTGTCGTGCCTCTTCCGTTGTTGTTATCAAGCCACAGCTTATACTGGTGACGCATACACAGCTCATCCCCGGCATGTTAATTCGTTTGCAAGGTCGGGGTTTTAGCCACAATGGACGTGTGATGTTGACACACGATGCCGGTCTGGCCTGTGAGCCAGCAAGTATCCAGGCTAATGCACAGGGAAATTTCACGCTTGAGATGCCGATTGGTGCGAACTGGGCGGCGGGTAAGCATATGCTCAAGGCATATGATGCTCAAAGTAAACAGCAAGCCAGTCTGCTATTACTGCTTGCCCCAGCTTCTACTAGCAATGCGGTGACTTCTGCAACCACAGCCACAGCCACAACATCACCACCCGCTATGACCGCAACGACACCCTCTGGCATTGGCTCCGGTGTGGTCCCTACACCAATCGAAACACCTATACCCATAGCGGTCACGCCAACCCCCGTGCCTGCTACGCCGACTCCAAAACCATTGACGCCCACACCAACTTCAAAAGTGCCGACGCCCACTCCCACACCCAAATCTCTGACACCCACTCCTACGGCCAAGATACCTACACCAGCCGTAACCCCTACTGTTAGTCATACGCCAACGGCGACCACACAAGGAATTGTGGCGCAGTCACTCGTAACACAGGATGGTATGCCTGCGGGAACTTCCTCCTTACCATTGCTGCTCCTGGCCCTTTGTGGCTACGCTACCGCGCTGCTCCTGCTCGTGCTAGCCGGTTTTCTGCATCATCGCAATCGCGCCACCAACGCAAACAATAATCGGTAGGAGTTGATAGGTGTGTTTTGTATGCAGCAAGTGATATATATAATTGGTAATCTTAGCTAAAAAGAACCAATAGCTTCAGGTTATTGATACGTTCGTATCTTGCATTGCAAGAGCTGACGGGGGATAATCAGCTTCTGGTATTAGGCCAGCAGGTTCTAAGTAGATTCTAAATATTATGTTTTATAAAAATAACTAGGCGGGAGCAAATCTATCTTTATGCAAAGACAACGCTTATCGCTTTCTGTACGTATTGGATTAGCTTTCTTTTGTACACTTGCAAGTCTGGCTCTGGCTTTAACGTTGTTGGTGAACATCCATCATCCGGCGCATGCGGCCAATCTGGCAACAACTAGTGTATCACCAGCTACCGATTTTAGTGTGCCAACAGGCTCTGACCCG
>JAJZEJ010000243.1 GCA_021828635.1 Chloroflexota bacterium | reverse complement strand
CGGCACCAATCAGGCATTCCAGTCACACGTGGGCGGAGGCGATATTGAGGCAGCTTTTGCGCAAGCCGAGCATATCACACGCCTGCGTCTCGTCAACCAGCGCCTGGCTCCCAGTTCTATCGAACCTCGTGGTTGCCTATTTGATTTCGACGCGCAAACCGGCATACTCACCGCCTGGATGTCATCGCAGGCCATCTATCGAGCGCGACAGACTCTAGCAACTTTTCTTCATCTCGACCCGGCCCACATTCATGTGCATAACGCCGAGGTTGGCGGCGCATTTGGCGCGAAAAATTTTCTGCTGGGCGAAGAGATTATCGCCGCCGTGCTGGCGATGCGCTTCGCCCGACCAGTAAAATGGAGCGATGATCGCAGTGAGAGCCTGCAAGCGCAGACGCATGGGCGTGGGCAGGTGAGCTATATTGAGGCGGCTGCACGCAAAAATGGTCGCTTGCTCGGTCTCAAAGTCCGCACTATCGCCGACCTGGGAGCCTTTATCGCCGGTACTACGGCCATGATTCACCATCGCACGGCGACCTTTCTCAGTGGTCCTTACCAGATAGAGGCCATAGAGAGTCAGATGACGGGCGTTTTTACGAACAAGGTACCAACGGCTCCCTATAGAGGCGCGGGCCGACCGGAAGCAGCGTACATGCTAGAACGTATGATGGACCGCGTGGCCCATGAGCTACAACTTGACCCGGCTGAGGTGCGCCAACTCAACTTCATTCAACCGAATGCCTTTCCCTATGTGACCAGAACCGGCGTTACCTATGATAGCGGTACCTATCCCGCCGCGCTCGAAAAGGCGCTCACCCTGTCTGACTATAAGAATTATCGGAAGCAACAGCGTGAGCGGCGACAAAGCGGCGGTACACACCTGCTCGGTATCGGTCTTGCCACCTTCATTGAACTGACAGGCGATGCCATGACCCCGCCTGGAGCGCCACGCGAGGCAGCTATCGTGCGTATAGATCAGGATGGCATGGTGCGGGTGCAAAGTGGCGTGTCACATAACGGTCAGGGTCACTTTACGGCGTTCGCACGTATCGTCGCGCACGCACTACATAGCGCGGATGAGCAGGTAGAAGTGCAG
Organism: Chloroflexota bacterium; assembly: GCA_021828635.1. Next base: position 2,055 of record JAJZEJ010000243.1, on the reverse strand, counting down.
ATGAACGATACGGCGTTGCCCGTGTTCAGTGGGGGAACATTTGGTAGCCGCGTTCTCCAGCTTAGCGGATCAGCCGTGTTGCTGGCTGCCGAGGCAGTACGCGAGCAAACTCTGCATATTGCATCGCAAATACTAGAAGCCGCACCTGCTGATCTATTGATGGAGCAAGGCCGCGTCAGTGTGCAAGGCAGTCCTTCACGTAGCGTATCATTCGGTGAATTGGCACGGCTGGCCGAGGAGCAGCCCACCCTGCTTGCGCCAGACACTGAACATACACATGTTGAAGGACTGGCGGCGTGGCGTGATTTCGCTCCATCTGGCGCGGGCTACGCTTCCGGGGCGCATGTCGCCGTGGTCGAGGTTGACACGGAAACTGGCGAGATTACTATTCCTCTTTATGTCGCGGTAGACGACTGTGGGCGCGTCCTCAATCACACACTGGCGGAGGGCCAGATACATGGGGCATTAGCGCAAGGTATCAGCCAGGCGCTGTATGAAGAGGTGCTTTATGATGAGGCAGGTCAGCTTCTCAGTGGCACGCTGATGGATTACACCTTGCCGGTTGCCAGCCAGTTGCCCAATTTTGTCACTGATCTGATTGAGACACCTTCACCAACTAATCCGCTTGGCGTCAAGGGTGTTGGTGAGGCGGGCTGTATCGGCGGGCCACCAGCGATTGTCAATGCCGTGCTAGACGCGCTCGCGCCGCTCGGCATCACCGAAATAGACATGCCACTCAGGCCAGAGAAGGTCTGGGCAATGGTGCGATTCAACCGCCCCTTGCGCAATGCTGAGTTTTAGCGTACACTTGCCCTAACGACATTTCGTCGGTGGTTGACTGTTCTTTGCTCCGACGCACACCTTGTGCGCAGGAAGGAGTACACTACACATGGATACCGACTCTCAGTCCTCATCTGCTATTCCCATCGAAGGCAAGACATTGATGGCGGAAGATTCGCCCCGTTTGCAGCAGGGCGCATTGAAGCTCATTGACATCGCCACATCGACGATGGCGAATATCGCGCCCGCTATGAGCTTCTATTTCGGCTTCGCGTTTATTGCCGCTACGGCTGGCGTAGCCTCGCCGCTCACGGTGGTTGCGGCAATTGTCGCTATTGCGTTGTTAGGCAATACACTGGCCGAGTTTTCGCGGGTCATCCCCTCAACCGGCTCATTCATCACTTTTATTGGCAAGACCTTCGGGCCGATCTCGGCGGTGACAACCTCGATTGTGATTAGTCTCGGCTACATTACAGCAATGGCCTCGGTGATCGACATCTCCGGTGGCTGGGTGCAGATTGCTCTGCAACACTACTTCAATATCAATGTTCCCTGGCAACCGTTGACGCTGATCTTCGCCGCCGTCGTCTTCTACCTCATGTTACGCGGCGTGCATCTTTCAACGCGCTGGGCAGGTTATTTCTTCGTGCTGGAGATTGGCGTGCTGGTGCTGGTCTCAGTCATCACGCTGATCGTGCATGGCGGTAGCCTCTCGCTGGCTCCCTTCAATCCAGCCAATATCACAGGTGGCTTGGCTGGTCTGGGTCTCGGTTTCCCGCTGGCCGTCTATCTCTTCATCGGCTGGGAAAATTCGGCCTCACTGGCAGAGGAGACCGATAATCCACGTCGCAATGTGCCGCGAGCCATCTATGCTAGTATTCTACTGATGGGCGTGAGCTACCTGCTCTTCTCATATTCAACCATCGTCGCCTTCAACTACAATGCTACAAAGCTCTCTAATTCGGCTGTGCCATTTCTTGATGCCGCACAAAGCATCTCCGGTATTCTGGCACTGCTGGCCTACATCGCTGGTTTCACCTCGACGATGGGCGCGATGATCGCTGGCTCCAATTCGCAGTCACGGCTAATCTTCAATGCCGCACGCGAGGGCATGTTGCCAAAGGTGCTGGCAAAAGTGCATCCGCGCCTGCACACCCCCTGGGCCAGTTTTCTGACTTTCTTCGTCATCGGCCTGGGTATCACCTACATCTTCGGCTGGAATGTCACGCCGGTCACATTCTTTGGCGACATTTCTACACTCGGCACCATTCTAGT
>JAJZEJ010000368.1 GCA_021828635.1 Chloroflexota bacterium | reverse complement strand
TGGCATCTTGCATCATATACGCAATGCGCCCGGTTGGATAGGTTGGGTCCAGTGGCACATAAGCTCCGCCCGCTTTGAGAATAGCTAATAACGCAATGACCATCTCAAAAGAGCGTTCCATGTAGATACCCACCAGCGTATCTGGCCCAACGCCTGCTGCTTGCAATGTATGCGCTACCTGATTGGCCCGCAGATTGAGGTCAGCATAGCTCAATAATTGGCCTTCGTAGATAAGGGCTACAGCGTCCGGTGTGCGCTCAACCTGGGCTTCAATCAATTGATGTATGGTACTGTGCGCAGGAAAATCGCTCTGTGTATTATTCCAATCAAGCAATATTTTTTGCCGCTCTGCCTCGATCAACATGGGCAAGGCTAGCACATGTTGCGTCGGCTGAGCAAGAATACTATCCAGCAAGATCAAGAAATGCTGCTCCATACGCGCAAGAGTGGCAGGCTCGAACAGGTCTACATTGTAGCGAAAATCGGCGGAGAGCGAACCGTCCAGTTCAAAAACGGTCAGCGTCAGATCAAAAGGTGCGCCCTGCTGCCCTACGGCGAACGGCTCGAACCGCGGCATTGCTTGCAACAGACCATTCAGGGAATTACCATTGCTATGCGCAAATTGTGCGATAGCTGAGGCTGAATCGCCCTGCAAACGCGGCTTATCCCAGATAAAGAGCGTTTGAATAAACGGCGAGTAGCCAGGGGCGCGTTTAGGCTGAAGTTTCTCGACTAACAATGGAAAAGGATAATCTTGATGCTCCAGCGCCTCGATAACCGTCTGGCGCATTTGGGCTAATAATTCTCTAAAAGTCGGATTACCGGCAAAATTCGTGCGCAAGACCACCGGATTAGCGAAATAGCCAATGATTTTCTGGTGTTGTGCTTGATTGCGGCCCAGCGTCGGCGTGCCAAGTAGCACGTCATCCTGATCGGAATAACGATAGAGCATGGTAGTGAATGCAGCCAGCACGAGCGTGAAAAGCGTCACCTGCTCATTTTGAGCTAACAATTTCAGTCGTCGGGCCACATCATCGCTAATCTTGAAGCTATGTGATGCGCCTTTGTAGGTCTGCACAGTTGGACGTGGCTTATCAATTGGCAGATGCAACACTGGTGGATCGCCTGCTAACTTCTGTTGCCAGTAGCGCCAGTGTTGCTCGCCCTCAGCACTCGCCAGCATTGTCTCTTGCCAGCGCACATAATCGGCAAAATACGTCTGCACTGGCGCAAGTGGTGGCTGCATACCGGCCAGAGAAGCGGCATAGAGAATGGCAAGCTCGCTAATTAGCACATCCAGCGACCAGAGATCGGCCACGATATGATGAATAGTCAGCGCCAATATCGCCTCATGCTCGGAACGGCGATAAATGGTGAGGCGCAATAATGGGCCTTGATCTAGCTGAAAGGGACGATTGCCCTCAAGGTCTATCTGCGTTCGTAGCTCATCCAGGTTCCAGGAAGAGGCATCAATCACAACGAGTGGTACGTGCTGCTGTCGATGATAGTGCTGCACAGGCTCTTTGTCATCCATACTATACGTCGCCGTCAACACGGGATAGCGTTGCAGCAACGTATCGGTCGCACGCTGCAATACCTTACTATCAATAGCAGTATATAGGCAGACAGCATACAGCAGATTATAGGCTGCACTATTGGGTGCCAAACGATACAGGAACCAGAGCGCACGTTGCCCCTGCGAGAGCGCATGCTTCTCTTGAGTCTGCTGGGCCTGCTGTGTCTGCGCAGACTCAATCTTCTTGCGCAGAAGTTGGGCCAATAACGCCCGTTTCTCTTCTGCGGAAAGTTCACTCAGTTTTTTTGATGCATCACTCACTTTGGGAACCCTTCTTCCTGTACAAGCTGGTTGAGCAGAGAGTCTACTTCGTTATCCGAAAGCTGCTCAAGCTGAGCCAGCAGTTGCGTTGCTTCCTGCTGACTCTGCCCGTTCGTCGCCTGCACATGAGCCTGTACGTGACCATTGGTTTGTTCTTTGTGGCCGTTGGTTTGTTCAACCTGCCCATCGGCCTGCGCCGTATGACCGTTCTCTTGCGCCATCAGCGTGCTAAGTAGATTTTGCACCTCATCATCTGAAAGCTGATCGAGTTGGGCCAACAACTGCTCGGCATCACTTTGCACTATTTCACCATTACTCATAGCTTGTTGCACTTCTGGCGCAACAGAAGTTGTAGTAGCCATAGCTTCTTCCAGCAAGGGTTGCAATTGCGCGGCAAACTGACTAATACTTGGCCCTTGTAGCAGCAGCACAATAGGGATATGGATACCTAATTCCAACTCGACATTATTCTTCAACTCAATCGCCATCAGCGAATCTAGCCCAAGCGCGGTCAGTGGCTGCTGACGGTCAATTCTCGATGCGGAGAGCCGCAGTACTGCCGCCACTTTTTCACTCAGATACACCTCTAGCATCTGCTGTCGCTCCTGTGAGCCAACCACCATAAGCTGTTGTTGTATAGCACTTTGCGCTGGTACATCAGTATTCGTTTCGTTGCCAGTAGCGGATATCTCCACTAGATGCGTGAAAAGTGGCTGGCTGGCAAGTTGTGCATAGAACTGTTGCAACAAATGCCAGTCTAATTTTAACACGCCGACCTGCGCGACAGGCTGTGGGATTAGTAATTCTAGTGCCGCCAACACCTGTGCGGGCGTGATACGCTGAATACCATGTGATTCCCAATATTCATGGACACGCAAACCATCGGTGGTTGCGCCGAAACCTGTCTCGGAAACCGCCCCCCAATCAATGCTGAGCGCCGACTGCCCTTGCGCACGTAGATAGTGAGCAAAGGTATCAAGGAAGGCTCCAGCCGCAGCATAGTTACCCTGAGCTGCCGAGCCAAAGAGCGAAGCGCCAGAAGAGAAGAGAACGAAAAAGTCCGGCCTATCTTGCTTAAATAAGCTATGTAATAGCCATGTACCCACGACTTTGGGGCTGAAAACAGCTTTGACGGCTGCCTGATCCAGATTCACTAACGGACGCACCAACGATTGTCCCTGCTGATCTTGCCAGACCGAGGCAGCATGGAAAATGCCACGTACCTGTGGATACCGTTCGTGCCGCAATCCCTGTACAAAAGCCGTCAACCGCGCTTCATCCGCGACATCAACCGCTGCATAACGCACCTGCACGCCCA
>JAJZEJ010000799.1 GCA_021828635.1 Chloroflexota bacterium | reverse complement strand
GAAGTAGAGGTTTTGTTGGTCAACGAGGATGATTGGGAACAGGCACCTCGTACCGATGCCGACGATGCGAGCATCGTGCAACCCTACTGGACAGAGGCTACACAACCTCCCTCGCTGGTGATTCCTCTGGAGGTCGATGCTATTCTGGGTGAGTTGACGCCGGAGAAGTTCTCCTATTTGCTGTATCACGAACTGATGCTGGCATTTTTAGAAGATGACCCACGTCCCTGGCCTGATCAGTACCCACTGTGGGCCGATGAATGGCAATTGAAATGCGCAGCCCTCTGGCTTTCGCAGACGCTTGATGACGTGCAAGGTATCATCAGTAAAGACTTACGCGAACAATATACAGAGGTCTTTGAGCCGGAGGCCGATGGCAAAACGCCTATTACGGTCCGTGGCTTTGATTGGTATGAGGATACGTTGCCTGAAGACTATCTGCAATATGAACTCTTGCTAGAACAATTTGCCGATGATCTGCTCGCGCGTTGCGGGCCGGGCGTGTTGCCACGTTTCTTGAACCTTTATCGCGTGGAACGTGATGTCTTGTTGAGCGACGAGGTAACAACGATGCTAGCGAGCGCGATAGGTGCTGATGGTGAGGAGTGGCTGGAGAATCTGATATATTTTTAGGCTTAGAGAGGAACTCAGGGTGAGCGGATGCCTTGCGCTCACCCTGTTTCGTTTTTGCTTGGCTCCTAGCACTATCCTTTAACTGAGGAGCCAACCGCACCTTCCATAAAGTAACGTTGGAAGATGAAGAAGAGAATGAGAATGGGAATGGTATTGAACATAGAACCAGCTAATAACAGATTGTACTCGGTGTAGTGCGCGTTCTTAAAGAAGAACAGGCCCAACGGCAAGGTGTACATGTTCTGGCTGCTCATCGCAATCAAGGGCCATTGAAAATCGTTCCAGGCACCTTGAAAAGTGATAATAGCAACGGCGGTCAGAGCAGGTTTGACCAACGGCAGAATGATCGAACGAAATGTACGCCAGCGCGAGGCACCGTCGAGCATTGCCGATTCCTCTAGCTCTTTCGGCAGACCCTTCATAAATTGTACCATCAGGAAGACCGAGAACGGCTGAGCCATTGCGGGTAGAATCAGCGCCCAGTACGTGTTGATAATGTGCAAGTTATCGGCAACCAGAAACTTAGGGATAAGCGTTACCGCCGCCGGAATCATCATGACGGAGAGCGTGATAGTGAAAATGAGTTCTTTGCCGGGGAAATTTAAGCGTGAGAGCGCGTAGCCAGCCATCGCTGAAAAGAGAACGTTCAGCACGGTTGCACCGATGGCATAGATGAAGGCATTCAAGACCCAAAGCAAAAAGGTGGGGTCTGTGATGATGACCTGATAGTTGCTCCAAATCCAGGGCTGAGGAATCAGCGTAGGCGGAAAGGCCAGGACATCATGGAAGGTCTTGAATGACGAGATGAATGAAAAAATGAGTGGACCGATAGATGTAATGGTAAAGACGGCAAGGAAGAGGTACAGTATCAACTTGGACCAGTGAAATGAGTGTTCTGGTCGCTCTTCTCGTGCCTGTTTTGCAACACGGGCCATGTCTTGTGTTTGTGCTGGTGCCTGAGCCATGATGCTCCTCCCTATCTATTACTGACACTCGGATCAATCAAGCGACGCTGAATGAGTGTGACGATAAAAATGAGAATGAAGAGTAGCACGGACATGGCGGCAGCCAGGCCAAAATGACTATCCTGGAAGGCGGCATTGTAAATTTCCAGCATGGGCGTGAGCGTTGCGTTCAGTGGGCCGCCATTCGTCATGAATTTGGCCTGGTCAAACATCTGGAAGCCGCCGATAGTTCCGAGAGCCACTACTAAGAAGATGGCTGGTCGTAGTAGCGGAATGGTGATATACCAGAAAGCTTGCCAGCGATTAGCCCCATCGACGGAAGCTGCCTCGATCAATTCTTTCGGAATGTCTTGTAGTGCGGCCAGGAAGTAGATCATGAAGGCTGCGCCCGTGGTCCAGATGTTGAGTAGCATAAGTGCAGGCAAGGCGAAAGTCGGGTTATTGAGCCAGTCTGGCCCAGGAATATGCAGCAGATAGAGTGCATAGTCAATCAGGCCATCCGGGTTGTATAACCAGAGGAAGATCAGAGCCGTTGCTACTGAGGAGGTCACAGCCGGAATATAGAGGATGGTACGAAAAATTCCACGTGCTTGTGTAATATTTTGCAGAATCACTGCCAGAGCCAGAGCCAGGATAGTTTGTCCGATGACGATCACAACCACGTACTTAATAATGTTGACCATCGATATCCAAAAGTAGCTATTGGCGAAATCGGCGAGTTGATTAAACAAGATTTGATAGTTGTGAAAACCAACGAACTGCGGCGGCGTAAAACCCAGGTCTACAGTAAACAAGCTCAGACCAATGCCATAAATGGCGACTCCAATCGTGAAGACGAGGAGAACGAGCAGGTAAGGTAAGAGAAAGAGATAGGCGGACAACGTCTCACTGGCGCGTCGGCCCGATCCACCAGTACCACGCTTTAAGGTGCGTCTTCCTGTCTTTGTCATAGGAGGGGCGGATGCGACAGATGATGATGCGGGTTGGCTAGCCATAAGTTGCGCTCCTTCTGACTCTATGGTGGATAACAGCTATGTGCTATGGATGAGCGAGCAGAGCGAGCGCAAGGCATCGCCCCTACAATGATTGACGTGCAAGAGCGGCATCGCCCCTACAATGGGACGATGCCTTGCACTCGCCCTGCCACCCACTGAGGTCTGAATCAACCGCCCTGAAGCTGATTATCGACCAGTTGCGCGGCTTGGTTCAGCGCCGTTTGCACTGAGGCTTTACCAAGCAAAACCTCCTGAATGGCATTGCCTACGTAGGTGTGGATCGACTGATCCTGTGGGCCATAGTAGTCGGCATAGCTGTTTGATGCAGCATCTTCGAGTACTTTGAAGCCAGGATTCTGCGAGAAGTAGGGCGCGTTAGCCAGGCTCTTGATCGTTGGCAAGGCGAAACCATCGTTAAGCTGACTTAACTGTACGGTAGAGCCGGTCATATACTTGATAAGCTGCCATGCGGCATCAGGATACTTGGTGCCGGAGTAGGCAGACCAGGCATTGGTGTAGTTCAGGTCAGCCGACTTGCCCGTAGGAGCGACGGGTAGCGGGGCAATG
>JAJZEJ010000174.1 GCA_021828635.1 Chloroflexota bacterium | reverse complement strand
AATGCACCCATCTTCTCCGTTGCCGATTTCGGCGTCGTTGGAGACGCGCTCACCATCCTTCCCAAGTTGACGGCAGAAGTGAAGAAGCGCAAAGGGTAAGGCAAAACTGTAGAGTTTCTGTTCAACTTATGATATAATAGGGCGAGAGTTTCCTGCCAGGAGGAGAAGAAAATGGCTACTGTGTTTGAGGAACTTCGCACTCTCATTGAACGGCTCTCGCCCGATTATCAGCAAAAAGTTCTGGAATTTGCACAAGGACTGGTAGAAACAGACCAAGCTGTATCGCCAATTCCAGCGACACCCCTTCCTTCAGGGACACCTGGACATACTCTTTTGCGTTTTATGCTTCCTGATGAGGATGTCGAAGCTATGGAAAGTGCTTTAGAGGACTGTGAGGGTGTCGAGCCAGATGAATTTGCATTTTACCTGGGTTGCAGATCTTGACCTTGAGCAGTGGTAAATACATAGATGGAGGTTCGTTATTATGACACCCCCAGTGATTTCTCCAACGGGGGGATGGATAGGCACCGTTATCTTCGTCCTGATCTTCCTGGCGGCTCTTGTCCTCTTTGGTATGCGTGCGGGCCAGCTCATCGTACTGCTGGCAAAGGCGCAACCAGAAAATCGCGTTGATCGCCTGGATGACCGCTTCGGGTCGATTTTTAGAGTTGTGCTAGGACAAAGTGGCGTATTACGTGATCCCATCCCCGGTATCGCTCATTTCTTCACATTTTGGGGCTTTATCCTTATCCAATTTGGTCTGCTCAATCTCATGTTGGGAGCCTTCAATGGTAGTTTGCCATTGTTAGGTGGCAATCGTGTGTTCGCAAGTCTGCTAGACGCTTTTGTCGTTTTTGTGCTGATCGCGCTTGTCGTTTTTGCTATCCGGCGTGCCATCTTCCGTCCCAAGCAACTGACGAGCAAACTGCATGGCCCGTGGGACGGCTTCATCATCCTGGGACTGATTCTCCTTGTTATCGTGACGCTGACCCTGGTGGAAACCTTCGAGTATGCCGCTAGTGGTGGCGCAGCCTGGACGCCGCTTGGTGCGCTTTTTGGCCCAGGGGTTACTGGTTGGGGCGTTTATGCAGATACTCTTTGGTACCGTATCTTCTGGTGGGCGCACATTCTAACCGTGTTAGGTTTTTTGATCTATCTGCCGCGCTCCAAGCACCTGCACCTGATGGCAACACCCTTCAATGTCTTCTTCCAGAACTACAAGCCTAAAGGCGCGTTGCCTCTGATGGAAAATATTGAGGAGCGTGAGGACTACGGCGTCTCCAAAGCAGAGCAATTTACCTGGAAACAGTTACTTGATGGTTACGCCTGTACCGAGTGCGGACGCTGTAACACGGTCTGTCCCGCCGCTAATACTGATAAGCCGCTCTTCCCGAAAGAGATTGTCCTGGGTGTGAAAGAGGCGCTGTTTGTACGGAGCGGCGAAATTCTGGGCGAGGATTCGCTCTTCTCCAAATTTGGCGTCGCGGCTGTGAAGGTCGATGAAACTGGCGCGGAGAAGGATTCGCACCACGAAAAGATGGTTGGCGGCATTATTAGCACAGATGCGCTGTGGGCTTGTACGACCTGCATGGCCTGCATGGAGATTTGTCCCGTCGCTATTGAGCATGTGCCAAAAATCGTTGATATGCGTCGTCACCTGGTGATGGAAGAGAGCGATTTCCCACCGGAGACCGTCTCGGTTCTCAACAATATCGAGCGCAACGGCAACCCGTGGGAGATCAGCAACGATACACGCGCCGAGTGGGCGGCTGGCCTGGGCGTGCCATTGATGGCCGAAAATCCCGATGCCGACGTTCTCTATTGGGTTGGCTGCATGGGTTCGTTCGATCAGCGTAACAAGCAGGTAGCCACCTCGGTTGCCAAGATACTGCTGACGGCAAAGGTCAATTTTGCCATCCTGGGGCCAGAGGAATCTTGCACGGGCGACCCGGCGCGGCGTATCGGCAACGAGTACCTGTGGCAGATGCAGGCACAGCAGAACATTGAGACGCTGAATGGCTACGGCTTCAATGTCATCGATGCCAGCAATGGTAATCATAGCTCGAACGGCCATAATGGTACCGACACGAGCAAGCACCGTACCATTCTGACTGCCTGCCCTCACTGCTTCAATACGATCAAGAACGAGTACACGCAATTGGGCGGCACCTATGATGTTGTGCATCATACGGTCTTCATCAACGACTTGATCGAGAAGCAACAATTGCAGTTGCCAACGGGTTTCGATGATCGTAAGCTGACCTATCACGATCCGTGTTACATCGGACGCTACAACGGTGTCTACGAGGAGCCACGTCGTGTGCTGGCGGTCATCAATAGCAATGGCGTGACCGAGATGAAGCGACACGGTAATAAGAGCTTTTGCTGTGGTGGTGGTGGTGGGCGTGCCTGGATGGAAGAGAAGATCGGTAAGCGTATCAATCAGACGCGCGTGAAGGAGGCGCTAGAGACCAATGCCGAAGTTCTCGCCGCTGCCTGTCCTTTCTGCATTACGATGTTCGAGGATGGCGTGAAGGGTGTCGAGGCCGAAGAGAGGCTCAAGATCGAAGACATCTCCGAGATCATTGTGCAAGCACTTGAGACTAAGTAAATGGCTCTCTTTTCATAAGGAAGTAAAATGCGCCCTATAATTGCCGTTCGGCAATTATAGGGCGCATTTTACTTCCTTATGCTAAAATGACGCATATGTTATGCGTAACAATGCTTATATCGGGGGGACAAGGTTGTATGTCAGGCTCAATTGTTTTTGATATTGTCATTACGTTTCTGCTCATCATTATCAATGGCTTCTTTTCGGCCACGGAGATCGCCATTGTATCGGCGCGTCATAGCCGTTTGCAGCAGCAGATTGATGAGGGCAACAAGCGTGCGCAACTGGCGTTAGACTTGGCGGAACATCCCGAACGCTTTCTAGCTACTGTCCAGATTGGCATTACGCTGATTACCACGCTGGCGGCGGCCTTTAGTGGCGCTAGCTTGAGTGCGCCGTTAGCCCGTTGGATTGCTCATGTGCCTGTTCTTGCCCCCTATGCCGATTCTCTGGCTCTGGCTATCGTTGTGATCCTGGTAACATACTTCTCGCTGGTGCTGGGCGAACTGGTACCTAAACATATTGGCTTGCGCGGTGCCGAGCGTATTGCCAT
>JAJZEJ010000473.1 GCA_021828635.1 Chloroflexota bacterium | reverse complement strand
TTATAATCAACGCGCCGACGTACAACAAACCCTGCTTAGACCACATATCGCATCACGGGAAGAGAAGACGGCAGACACACGTAGGCGGCAGAAAAAAGCATCATAATACAAAAAGCACGCATTGACGGCTAAGCCGTCAATGCGTGCTTTTTGTATTAACTCAAGAAGTCACCGATGGCCTGCGCGACCGATTGTGGCGCATCGAACAGCACCAAGTGGCCTGCGTTGGGAATCATCACCAGCTTGGAATCAGCAATCTCGCGGTTGAGGCGGTGCGCGTAATGTACCGGCACCTGCTGATCTTGCTCGCCCCAGATAAGCAACACCGGCTTGTTCAGCATACGCACATCGGACGAGACCGAGTTGACGTAGTTGGGCAATTGCAAGCGAATATGTTGCAACAACACTTCTTTGCCCAGCTCGCTATTCCAGGGTGTGAGGTAGTTGTCGAGCGCGTTGGTAAAGTCCTGCGTATTCTGGACAGCTTTGGGCAACGTCTCGCGCAACTGTTTTATCAGGTCTTCAACCGAAACCTGCTTAGGCGCATCGATATCCTGTAATTTCACCATCTCCGGTAGCGGCCAATCGGGAGCGAAGGCGTGCAGATAACAGATAGTATCGATCAGCACCAGGGATGCCACACGCTCACGTACCAGGCGTGTCGCCAGAATTTGTGCCACGCCGCCGCCGAAGCCATGTCCGACCAGCACAATGTTGGTCAGGTTGAGCTTCTCCAGCAAGAAGGCGACGATATCGGCCTCACCCCAGACGGAGGTGTCGGCAGGCCAGGGATGCTCGGACTGTCCATAGCCCAGCATATCAATGGCATAGACGGCCCGCTTCAAGCCAGCCAGTTGTGGCAGCACGCCCTCCCATGAGAAGGCTCCCGCCGGAAAATCGTGCAGCAGCACAATGGCCCCATCGGTGCCATAGTCCGCGCCCTGCACAAGATAACTTACATTGTAGTGAACGATGTAGGAGCTATAGCGTTCAGGGCTGCTCACCACATCGGATGCATTACGTGCCATAAGACCTCTCTTTGCGCCATTATTCGCGCACAGCTTTTTGTCATAGTATAGCGCAAATTCATCTCCTTGCCCACACCCTTCACCACTAGCATAAGCACAAAAGACTGTATTAAAAATAAACCATATGATATACTATACCCATCAGAATAGCCGTTAAGGCAAGGGAAAAACCGATGCCCACTATCGAAGAACGATTGCAAGCCATTGAGCGAGAACACCAAGTCATTGAGCGAGAACACACTGAACTCAAGAAGACAATCGAACTACAGATTATTGCAATAGGAGCATTAGTCAACAAAGCCACGCTGGAGAGGCTAAACGAAAAATACGATAAGATTTTTGAAGCTCTCATAGCCCACGACCAATTTACCAATCACCAACTTGCCGAGCTAAGAGAACAACACGCTGAGTTAGACGGGAAAGTCGTCGGGCTACAAACTGAGATGCGCCAGCGTTTCACCAACATAGAAACTGAGATGCGCCAGCGTTTCGATGAGCATGACCAACGTTTCACCAACATAGAAACAATCTTAGCTCAAATCCTTGCACGTCTCCCCGAAAAGCCCTGAGCAAAAACGTCTGCTCTGATAACATAAGAGAAGGAGCGATAAACAAATGAGTCTGGTGATTCCTGATGACCTGCTGCAAACAGGTCTGCCGGTGAATTGCAGCGAGAAATCGCCGTGTTGCTGTTCCAACAAGAGAAGCTCACGCTTGGGCAGGCCAGCGCCTATGCCGCTATGAACCAGCTAGAGTTTCAACGTTTGCTGGCGAGCCGCCATATTTCCCCCCACTACGATGAACAGGACTTTGCTGACGATCTCGCTACACACCATGAGCTACTGGGTCTTTAACGGCACAACATTCTGGAATTTTGACAATCCGACCTCTATCAAAGTCAAGATGGCCTACGTCGATCTACTGGGTCTCGGCGGCGCAATGGTCTGGTCTGCGATGGTGACGACTCCTCTGGGACACTCATGCACGCTATCTATAGCGGTCTCAACGGTCCCACTAGCCACAGCATCTCCGCCATGCTCACAAGTTACATGCATGAAACGTGAAAACGGGGTGTATGGGCCGGTTCACCGCGTCTGTTCGTGGGTGTCGATTCCGTTGAGAGCTATGCACCCACGGACGTGGTGAATAAGAAGCTATCATATACCCACCACAGCACGGGCATACTCGTCAAGCAGCTTATACTCATCCAACGACACTTGTTGCTTACGAGTAAGCTTCATACCCAACGCTGCAATTTCAACATGGTTAGCATCACCCTCATTGAAGGCAGGAATATTGAGATATTCGACCACACTGACACCAAGACTAAGTTGCGAGGCATAGGCACCGATAGCGGTAGAAAGTACTGGGGCATTCAGTAAACTTACCAGATAAGCCGCCTCTACCTCGGTCTCAACCGGCACAAAGTAGAGCTTGTGGTCGGGAATGACTATTTTTGTACCAAGCAACGGATCGTCGAATGGCCCGCTATATGCTGCGGTGAATGTATTGCCGGACATCTCCCGCCACAAGACTTTATAAGGAGAAAATGTGTAACCGCCGGTACTCCATAACGACCAGTAAGGTTGATTTTTCTGAAAGCGGCGCAGGCTGGAACGCTGCTTTAGATGAGACTCGAAATGACGTAAAAAGGCATAAGTACGTGGATACGTTACCGGTAAATCTGGGTCGCCATGCATACCTCTTTGTGGCATCAGGATATGGAGTTCTTGTTCTGGCGTAGCTCGGAAGGCAGCAATACCACGTCCTCTTAAGAGCGGGAAAACGTGTTCAACTTCAACATTACCCTGCACGGTCGGGATGCCTGTTGTGCGCCCAATAGCGGACGCATTCTGAATGAGGCAGGTCGCCCCATCAGCACTCACTTGTTGTACATTTATCCAGAAAATGCCATTACGATCAGTTGTGACACCTTTACGTGCTTTATAATATCTATTGCCGGGAGCGAAAAGACGTTGCCATATCTCGTGTTCAACCTCCGTGCCTTTGAGCCAGGGACCACCCTCTTTTTCTAGACCGGGCATCGGACACGCCAAAAGCTCACTAGCGGTTGCCATGTGCTGGAAATCGCCTGCATGAGTAACCGTGCTTTTTGTTGAGAGTCAATGCCAATAGCGATAGGGAA
>JAJZEJ010000491.1 GCA_021828635.1 Chloroflexota bacterium | reverse complement strand
GAATACCCGTGCAACCTTTTCCCCATGGGGTTAGCACGCGCGCCACTTAGAGCTTCACATCTACTTGTAGATGTGTGGTATGGGGGGGGACGAGCTGGCACCCCGTTCCCCCCTTACTTTTTTTTATGGGGCATCACTAGCAAGCTAATAATTTTATGGAGGACGGTCTGCTTGGTAACGGAAGGATTACATGCGCTTCACCATACGCTCATTAGGAAGCAAACTCATATTTGTAACATCTTTGACGCTCCTCTCGTGCATGTTTCTACTGATAGCTCTCTCCTGGGTGTTTTTCTCGTTCTATGATAGGCATGTCGCCCAGAGTGACGCTACACAACACATGTTTCTCTTAAAAGGGAGCTACCAGGCTGATAGCTCACTCCTAATCCAGCAAGCCAATACGATTGCCACTAATCCGCGCATCATCGCAATGTTATCATCTTCAACTCCTTCAACCCAAACACCCTCATCAACAGCATCGCAACCCTCTATCCTCTGGCAACTGCTAGATGAGAACCCCAATCTCTGGACGCTCTCTGTCGTTACAAAAGATCATCAGGTGCTTACCAAAGTTGAGCGTGGCCCTATAATGCAACATGCGACTGATGCCAACTTTAATGCAATGGTAGCTCAGGCGCTACAAGGCTATCCAGTCTCTTCCTTACGTCGCATTACGCTGGCTAATCCAAAAATCTCTTCCACTAACGATCAATGGGCGCTGGAAGTTGCTGTACCTATTGCCTCATCCAGCATGCCTGCTACGCCCAACGGCGTCTTGCTGATTGGGCAGCCGATCAATGATGCCTTTGCCGCCAGCTTGGTCCGCAGTACCGGCCAGAATGTGTTGCTGTGTGCTGGCGACCATCTTATTGCGGGTACAGCCCTCAAGGAGAGCCTCTTGAATGCTACTACCTCCGATCTTACGCAACTTTGCACTCCGAATAGTAGTGGCACGTTACATTTGACTATTGACTATGAGAGGCTATCGGCAAGCGTTGCGGCAGCCAACCAGCTTGTTAATACTGCTCCGCTAGTCATTGTAGATGTGGAACCTGATGGCCTCATAGATAACATTCGTTGGCACATGATATTGATTATCGGAGGCATTGGCATCTTCATTTTCGGCCTGGGGATTGTTTTGTATACGCTTTTCGCTCAAGTGCTTTTTATTCGTCCCTTGCGTCAACTAGACTTCCATGTACGCACTCTGGTGGCGAGTAACGGCGTTGAGACACAGGTAGTGCCTGCTCACGATGAACTGGGTACCCTCTCGCGCTCATTCAATCTGCTCTCCGAATCGCTGGAGAGCGAGAATCAGGCTATCGTCGAACAGATGGGCAATATTCTGGTACTGAGTGATGCGCTGGTCTCGACACTAAACCTGGAGCATCTGCTGGGCGAGGTTGTCTCGCGGCTCGGTCATATCATGCAGGCCAGGCATGTTTCTCTGCTGCTGTACGGGCGTGAAATGCCATCGCCCTGGGCGGTCGCACAATGGTCCGATGACCTGGAGACAAATGCAAGCTCGCAAAGCGTAAATGCTGCACGCACCACACTGATACCACCCGCCGTGTCTCCGCATACCCCATCCTCCGGCGCTGTGACCGTCCATGCTGATCCCAATAGAGATATTACCATGACTGCTACCACGAAGATGGTCGCGTTGCCCACGCAACGCCTTTCGACCGCTAGTGGTAAGCGTAGCGCACTGAACTCTGGCAAGCAACCAGCAATGGTGCAACAGCCTGAGCGCAACGCACACATTCCACGTCCGGCGTTACGTAACCTGGATATGATCCTGGCACGCATGGTGATACAGCGCAAGAAAATTGCCTACGCCGAGGATATCGAGGCAGTCTACCGCGAACGCAACGAATCCTGGGCGCGACTGGCTATCGACACTGGCTATCGTTCTGTGATCGCTGTTCCTTTGCTGCTACAAGATCAGGCTATCGGTGCTTTCATCCTATACAATGAGCAGCCGCGCCAGTTTAGCAGCCGCGATACCTTTCTATTGAGTACCGCCGCTATTCAAGCCTCAATGGCTATTCAGAATGCCTTGCTCTATGCTGAGGTGATGGATAAAAACGCAGCTCTGGAACGCGCTAATCAACTCAAATCACAATTTTTGGCTAATGTGACCCATGAATTGCGTACACCTTTGCACAGCATTATCAGTTATGGCTCGTTAATTTTGGAGGGATTCCTGGATGGCACATTGACGAAAGAGCAGGAAGAGCATATTCAGTTTATGGTGCGCAGTGCCGAAGACCTCTCGGACCTCGTGAACGATATGCTAGACCTCTCCAAGATTGAGGCCGACCGTATCGAAGTGAAGCTTGAATCTCTGTCCCTGCCGCAGAGTTTGCGCGATGTTGTCAATCAGCTCAAACATATCGCGGATAGCAAGCAGCTTACCTTGACATTAGATATTGAAGAGGGCTTGCCGCAAATATTGGCCGATGGCTCGCGCTGTCGGCAGATTTTGCTAAATCTCGTATCAAATGCGCTCAAATTCACTGAAACAGGGGGAGTAACTATTAGTGCTACCTTGTTGCGTCGCAATGATACTGTACGGATTGCTGTTCGTGATACAGGTATAGGCATCTCGCCGGTAGCCCTCGGCTATATCTTTGAAGCCTTTCGTCAAGCTGATGGTAGTACAACGCGCCGCTTCGGCGGTACAGGTCTTGGCCTGACAATTGCCAAAAAACTCGTTGAGTTACAAGGGGGTGAGGTCGCGGTTGAAAGCATTGTCGGCCAGGGATCAATATTCTCGTTTACTTTGCCCATCGTGATGACCCCAGTGGCTGTGGGGGTGCATTAGCAAGACAGAATCCGTGCATATCGAAAGAGGATCGCATATGAATACAACGACCAAGCAGAAAACCATTCTTATTGTTGAAAATGAGGTATCGAATCGTATTTTGATTGAGCGCGTTCTCTCCACCCGCGGTTATCGTTGTATTTCGGCCTCCAATGGCCGTGAAGCACTTGACCTTTTAGATCATGAGCGCGTTGATCTGATTCTTACCGATCTCTCTATGCCCATCCTCGATGGCTATCGCACCACGCAATTAATTCGCGCCCGCCCCGGTCTGGCCGATGTGCCGATTGTGGCTGTCACAGCCTTTGCCTTAAATGACGAAGGAGAGGCTGCACGCAAGATTGGTTG
>JAJZEJ010000206.1 GCA_021828635.1 Chloroflexota bacterium | reverse complement strand
AATATACCTGCTCCAACGCCTATTATCACATGACGCAAAGGAGTCGTAGAGGATGTGTTAACCATCAGACTGCTCTCTTTTCTAGTCTAAAGTTACTTTCGCTTGCTGGCATAAATCCCGTAGTGCGGCAAGAGAGTCACGTGTTGCCTGCTCACGGCCACCATGAGGCTCAGCATAGTGAGTCTCTAAAGAAAGCATACCATCATAACCATCATCAACTAAAGCGCGTAACTGTCCAACATAATCGATCTTCCCCGTTCCAAGTTTGACGAAATGGCCCTGAGCATCTACGTCTTTGACGTGTACGTGTAGCACGCGCCCACGTACCTGCTGATAATCGGTTGGAAAAGGTGACGCGATGAGTTTGGCTGCGTTACCGGGATCCCAGATCATACCAAAGTTTGGTGAATTTATGCGATCCAGAAGCCAACGTGCCTCGGCTCCTGTGGCAATATTACAGGCATGCTCGTTCTCTAAAACGAGTGTAAGGCCAGCCGCTTCAAGACGTGGTAAGAACGCTAATAAGACGTGCAGTATCTCCGTCCTCATGGCAGTAGGAAATGTACGCCAGAAGGAGAAGACGCGCACCATTGACGCACCAAAGAACGGCGCTATAGCAAGCGCAGACTCAAAGATGTGCCATTGCTGTTGCTCCGTGTCGAGAGGTGAGGCAGGAAACTGTGTTAATGCCTCAACTCCTGGTCGATATGCATCTTTCCAAAAGTGGCATTTCAGCAAAGGTGGGTCAATAGCGCAAACGCGCATCCCTGCCTGCTCTACCAATGCCTTGATGCGCCGCAAGCTATCTTCATCATGGAAGACAATATTTTTCCCTTCTATCTCGCGCAGCTCTATCGTCTTGACACCCAAAGCAGCGCAAACCTCTAGCGCGTGAGTGAAATCTTGCGTAATCTCATCGGTAATGATCGCTAGTTGCATATGTACACTTCTTTCATTCTTTCTGCTAAATGCTTAGAAATCTACCCTTTCAGACCGGATGTCGCCACGCCATCAATGAGTAACCTCTGGAAAGCCAGAAAGAAACCAAAGATGGGAAGCAGTGATAAGATCGACATCGCAAACAACGGTCCATAGGCAGATATGCCTGTGCTGTCAATAAAGGCATTCAAAGCAACAGGAACAGTAAAGATGGATTGGCTGTTCAAAAAGATCAACTGCGTGAAAAAGTCGCCCCATGTCCAGATAAATGTGAAAATGGCTGTCGTTGCCAGTGCTGGCACTGCCAGTGGCATAATAATACGCCAGTAGAGCTGCAAGGGACTACAGCCATCAAGTTTCGCGGCATCGTCCAGTTCAACAGGAATAGTACGAATGAACTGCACGAGCAGGAAGATAAAGAACGAATCGGTTGCCAGAAACTTAGGCACAACCAGAGGCAAAAAGGTATTGATCCAGCCTAACTCGCGGAACAGTATATACTGCGGAACCACCAGCGCATGGTACGGCAACATAATCGCTCCTAGCATGAGGATAAACCACAAACCTTTCAACTTAAAGTGTACACGCGCAAAGGCATAGGCCGCCATAGAACAGGAGAGAACGTTCCCGATTACAGCCCCAACACAAACCACAAACGAGTTAATGAAAAAGACGCTAAAAGGCATACCGAGTGCTGTCCAACCTTGAGTATAGCTACTCAACGTAAACTGTGTGGGCCAAAGACTCGGATTACTAAAAATCTGGTCGGCTGGTTTGAATGATGCCCCTAGCATCCAAAGCAGGGGGTAGAGCATGATGATAGCACCAGCAATGAGGAAAACATGTATGAGCGAACGTGACCAGGAGATTTTCAGCATCATCGGCCAGTGCAACAACGAGTGAGAGCTAATTCCTTGTAGTGATTGATTCTTCATTGTATCTTAGCTCCTCTCGTCCTGATAAAAAACCCAGTAGCGCGACGTAAAGAATGCGATAGCGGTAAAGATGGCGATAATGAGTAACAGCATCCAGGACATCGCTGACGCATAACCCATCTGAAAATCGCCAAAGCCTTTCTGGTAAATATACAACGTGTAGAACAACGTCGAGTCCGAGGGGCCACCGGTGCCACCACTAACGATGAACGCAGGCGTAAAAGCCTGGAAGGCGTAAATCATCTGTAAGATGAGATTGAAGAAAATGAGTGGCGTCAACATTGGTAAGGTGATCTTGAAGAACTTGCTCATTTTCCCCGCTCCGTCCACCGACGCCGACTCATACAGCTCTTGTGGAACTTGTTTGAGGCCAGCGAGGAAAATGAGCATTGGCGAACCAAATTGCCAGACCGCGAGAATAACCAGCGTCAATAGCGCGGTGTTGGGCGTAGAGACCCAACTTATCAAGTTTTTGAAGCCGAGCAGGCCCAAAACCTGATTCACAAGGCCACCTGGTCCAAACACCTGCCGCCACAAAATGGCTACCGCGACACTACTGCCTAGCAGTGAGGGAATGTAGTAAATTGCCCGATAGATACCCAGGCCACGCAAACCACGATTGAGCAACACCGCGAGGAAAAGGGCGAATATCAACCGCAACGGCACGGAAAGAAACACATAGATAAATGTCACTTTGACCGCCTCAAGGTAACGCGAGTCTTGCAACATCAGTACATAGTTCTTCAATCCAATCCATACCGGCGATGACAGGAGATCAAAGTTCGTAAAGGAAAGATACAACGAACCAATGATCGGCAATAGCGTAAAGAATAACAGGCCCGCGAACCAGGGCAATAGGAAGAGATAGCCTGTCAGATTCTCCTTTGCCCCGCTACTCAGTCCTCGTCGCTGAGGATATGAAGGAGCTGTATCTATACGTGGCTGTTGCCTAACGGCATGTTTTTGTTCAACCTGGCTTGTTTGATTCATAAAAACACATGTCCCTACTGCTGTAATGCCTGAGTTGCTTCCGTCAAGAAACGGTTAGCACCAGCTGAGATCGATAATTGCCCAAAAGCAACCTCCTGGGAGATTCTGGTAAGCGTGAGCTGGTTCTGACCTGCTGCCGCCGGATCAAGAACCTGCTTAGGTCTGGCATATGCTGACGCAGAATCAAAGTATGCCAGTTCCTCTTGCTCGACAGCATTAAGTAGGGGTTGCAAAACCGCACGAGCTTGAGCGGAACCAGGAACACCACGATCTAACCCCAGAGCTTTCACCGAATTGGCGTTATTCGTGACG
>JAJZEJ010000149.1 GCA_021828635.1 Chloroflexota bacterium | reverse complement strand
TGAGTGGCCACTGGTTGGCTGTCATGAAGCCGGACATGAAACGCGAGTTGACCAAATCGAAGGTAGCGGTGGGAAAATCCAGAGGTTTTGTGGCATCCATGACAAAAAAGCTCACATTGCCCAATCGTCCCACATGCGCCATCGCGCGGGCGTACTCGATCATGCCAGCATCGATGTCGATGCCAACGACCTGTAGGTGAGGATAGCGTTCAGCCAGTTCCAATGCCCATCCACCGGGTCCGCAGGCAACATCTAATACTTGTCGCACATGAGAAATATCTGTTTGCTCCGCCAGTAGTCCACCCATAGCGCGGGTAAATAGGCGATCTTGTTCGATCAGGCGCACTTTTTCGGTATCGGTATGACCGAGTAAATAGTCATTATCATTATCACGCTCTGAAGGCTCAGGTGCGGTCGTCATGCTTGTTCTCCTGGTTGATGATTATCAGACTCGTGCGAAAAATCTTCTGTGGGGAAATGTATCAGGCTCTCTTCTATCTGTTGCCATATAGACTGTTCTGCCTGCAAACGCGACACTCCATCAGTACGCATGAGTGCCAGAATACGTTGTTCCACGTGCGAGATCTGCCTACGTTGTGTGGAAAATGCTGGCATCCAGTGCAGGTTAATTTTAGATGGCGTATAAAACTGTTCGTTTGTGAATGCCAGTTCAATGAGATGAGCATATTCATCAATGAGCGAGAACATGATGGGTGAAGCGAAATAATATGGTTATGTGCTGGTAATATACAGGCAACCTGCAATCTGATTCGTGTAAAATAGAGGTTGAGCAATGGCGCTGATCTCAAATCGATCTGAAAAAATAGGGAGAAAGCGTGTTTGTTCGCGCAGATCATCAACTACACGCATGTGTCCATACGTTACCGCATGGCCTGCCAGCGATTCAGCTCCCAAGAATATGCGCTGATAGCTGATATCTGTTTCCCACGGAGGCGTACCCATACTCATCACGGTATGCAAGCTACGTACTATTCCTGGGCAGGCTGGCGGTGTACATTGAGCAATAGTGATTGAGAGGCCAAGCTGTTCAGGGTCGAGCAGGCAGCAGGCATGGTATAAAATAGCATGGCCGAGTGTCCAGAATAGCAGATTAGCCTCCGTTCTGGAACGCATCTCGAAGATTTTCCTGATAAAATCGTGTTCGATGGTCGGTAGTGTAGCCACTATCTGGTCAGATGGCGGCAATGACCGGTAGTGTAAGAGTTCTGTGAGTTGAGCGCGTTTGTCATCGGGTACGGCCTTGAGCAACAGCTCGATATAGCGAAGACGCGGTTGTGTCTCGCCAGTACTCCAGCGTACCAGTGTCATGGGGTGAACGCCCACTGCACGTGCAATGGTGTCGCGTGCAGTGGCATCACTGATAATTTCGTGCAAGACATCATACCATTTCGGCGTAGACATGACGCTCATGATCCCTCTCTATTTTTGGCAAACAGGTAGGTAAAGTCACAGTCTCTCTATAAAAACGCTGTTTACCAATAAAGGTAGCAGAGGGATGAGTTTTATGTCAATCTTCTACCAGTCTTCTACATTGTCTTTGCTGATACTTCTGGGCAAGAAAATGTATTTTTACACACACGAATTGGCTTGATTTGACCACTCTTGCTGAATGACATAGTTGCCAAGCTGCTTGGTTTGCCAGGCGCAGATGTCGCCAATCTCGCCATTGTTGTCATCGTACCAACCCTGACCAGGAATGGGGTCGGTGATGGCTTCGCAGAACTCGTGCGAGCTGGTTGAGGTCAAGGAGTCGAATGTGGACAGGTTGCTCGTGCAGCCCGAACAATTTGGATAGGGCATGACCGCATAAAAAATCTGCCCATTGATGTTGTCGTGATAGCCACAGAATGATTGGCAAGAACTGCTCCCACCCTGCTGGACGGTAACACCAGGCGGCAGATAAACGAAGTAGAGAGTGTTCGCGGTGGGCTGAGGAAGGGCATTGCTGCTAATCTGGTTCTGGAGCAGGCTCTGAATATCGCTATCAGCTACTGTCTGGCTCGTATCAGGTGTGGTGATCGTCGTTGTGCCGATGAAGCTGCCAGGGCCAATGGTCTGTGTTGACGTATTGTACTCGGCTAACTGGTTCATCAATGCGCTGGTGACGAGAAAACCGAAGAAGGTGTTTATCTGCGAGATAAGCCCGTTTTGTGGGGATTGTTGCCACGCCGATCCCCAAAAGACGGTAAAAATCTGCACATTACTGATGATGGGGCCACCACGATAGGTGAGATCAGGAGCCGATGTGGCCGGAGCCGCTGCGACATTTGATGGTAGAACCCCATTGAGATACATGGGAACAATGTGCAGGGGATTATCGGTGTAGGGTGTGTAGGATGTGGGAGTTGTCATACAAGTTCTCTTTCCTATGATGTTCTATGTGTCAGGTTGTATATACAATACAAACGATCTGTTTTGCCTCTAGTACGATAAACAGGACCATAGAGATGCAAGGTGAAGAGATCAGGCAAAGACGAAGAATTGGAAGATACTCGTAATTTAGACGACATCAGCAAAAATTTCGTGTGCCTCGCAACGAAATTCTGGCAAATGTGGGGATTGCAGGTGGTCATTTTCGTAGACAATGCCCGTTTGTTTAAGGACTAGCTCTTCACGGCGATAAACCTCAATCTGCCGTGTGCGCCAGTTGACAATCCAATATTCAAGAGCGCCGCGTCGTGAATAAAGCTTCAGTTTTGTCTCGCGGTCTCGCCTCTCATTGATGTCTCCTGGGGAAAGAACCTCTACCACTAATTCGGGAGCGGAATGCAATTTGCCGTCTGGTTCAAAGGCGCTTGCCAGACGCTCGTGGCTAATCCATATGACATCAGGAACAACATCATCATCGTCAGCAAAAATGATGCCGGGGGTAAAAATAGCAACGCCAAGATGGCTTTGAGCGTTCCATACTTTGAGAAGGCTCACGATATTCGCACAAACGATCTGGTGATTGAGGTGTGGTTGTCTTGACACGTAGAGTTCCCCCTCGATAACTTCGTACTGCTTGCCATTATCCGGCAAAGTTTCCAGGTCGCGTGATGTCCATTTGTATGCTGACATGATTTTCACCTGCTGGCTCTCTAAGTGGCTACCATTCTCACGTTACTGCTATTATACGCTTTTTATCTGAACGACGGAGATGCTTTCAGGTTACAT
>JAJZEJ010000139.1 GCA_021828635.1 Chloroflexota bacterium | reverse complement strand
TCTACACGCCTGCTCAATCACCCCAAGCAGATCGGCTACTTCGTTGACCTCAATATTGCAGGCAGTAGCAATCTGTTCAGGCAGTGGATCAAGGCCATTTTCTTGTGAGAGTTGTGCCGCGATACGGCGTACTTTGCGCAGGCGTGTAGCAACATGCTCAGGTAGGTGAATCAGGCGTGACTGTTCGCCAGCAGCGCGACTGACAGCCTGACGAATCCACCACGTGGCATAGGTGCCAAAATGGCAACCGCGCTGATAATCGAATTTCTCGGCGGCACGCATCAGGCCCAAGTTGCCGTCTTGAATCAGATCAATCATCGGTACACCTGTGCTGGTATAGCGCCGGGCAATGGCAATGACCAGCCGCAGATTTGATTCGATCAGGCGGCGGCGTGCCTCAATATCACCAGCCGCAGCTCGACGGGCCAGTTCTTTCTCCTCGTCATGTGTCAGCAAACCGAGTCCGCGAATATCACGCAGATAGCTCTGAAAGGCGTCTTCCGCGCCTGATACCGTGCGCGTTGCTCCAGAGACTGCGCGTATCGCACGCACAGGCAGTTCTCCCAGAACATCCTCATCGCTTTCAACATCTTCAACTTCGGCGAGTAGAACATCTGGCTCCTCGTCGAGAACCGATACAATAGTATTTAATGGCTCTGTTGCACGCACTTGCCTATCGCTGATGGGTGATTCTTCTAGTTCAACCCCAAAACCAGCAGATAAGGAAGAAAACATATCGGCGGTATCGGAGGTTAGCATCCCCCGGCGAATATCACTGACAGGTTCTACAATTGCCATGATTCCACGCTCCCTTCAGGAAACTTGCCGACAAAATCAGCGTCGGACTCCGCATGGCCTCGTGGTCAGCACTAACAGGTTCTCCCTATTGATGCCGATGCAAACACTACTCCTAAGCATCTCCCACTCATTATAAGCAGGGCGGGGGGGCCATGTCATCGGGTATTCACCTTATATCAGATCAGGTTTCAACCCTATATTTACAGCTTACTCCATCAAGTAATACGCTGTAACTTCACTGTAAGATGAATGTTTGCTACTAACTTCAGCAAACGCAAGCAACACAAACTATGCCTCTTATCGTGAAATGATGACGCTGGTAAATAGCGATGAAGGGTAGTTTTCAGGCATGCTCTGTACTCTCTTCGTCAAATGGGTCGTGTACACCATGTCCGCGATCATAGTTCAACTGCACAGGATCACTCAAGTGATCCTCGTAGTCAGGTCGGATATCCCACATTTTCTCGTGAAGTTGTGCCGTATTTAAGTTAATATGAAGCTGGTCATTGTTCACACTTGTAATACTGCTATAGGGGAGGTAGCGATCTTTCGCAAATAACACGCCTTTATGTAGCACAAAGGAGTCTTCGTACAGATGAGCAATATGCCCTACCTCCTCGTTGTCGGAAGTGTAAACATGCATATGCGTATGAAGATTTTTTTGGTTCCACTGGCTCATAGAATATATCTCACTTTCTATTGTTAATGTAGTGTCTATTCGATGTCACGTCTTATCAAAGTGAAAAGTTTCATGCCTGCTTGCTCATACAAGTGTTGTTTCATTTCATTGCGCCGCGAGCGTTGACAACCATTGAGAAAAGCAAGTATACTACTCAGACACTATGAAAGACCTGGAACGAGCGGAGTAGAGGGTCAGGGTCCGCCAGCGAAGAGAGATCATTGGGTGCGAGTCTCTTTCGGATACAGCCCTTGAACGTGGCTCGGAAGTCAAATAGCTGATACGCCAAATGAAGCGTGGTAGGCTATTTCGGGAAGGCCCGTTAACGCCTGTAGAGGATGCTTTGCCCGCTAGTTGGTTGGGAGGGCGAGTATCGAAACAAGGTGGTACCACGAGTGCGGCCCTCGTCCTTGCGAGATGGCCGTGTTTTTGTGCATGTATTAAGAGGAGTACCACGACATGCTACCCAACCGTTATCATTTCCGCGAGGTCGAGCCTCGTCTGGCCCGTTTGTGGGCTGAAAGTGACCTGTACGCCTTTGACCCTCATGGCGACGGCCCCATCTTCACTATTGATACGCCTCCGCCAACTGTTTCCGGCGAATTACACATTGGTCACTGCTACTCGTATACACAAACCGATGTCATCGCTCGTTTTCAGCGTATGCGCGGCAAGCGTGTTCTCTATCCAATGGGCTTCGATGATAATGGCCTACCAACGGAGCGGTTCGCCGAAAAATGGCTTGGACGCAAAGCGACCGAGATGGAGTCTGCCAGTTTTATCGAGCAGTGTAAGACGCTGATCCAGCAAACCGAGAATCGTTTTGAGGCGCTCTGGCGGCGGCTTGGCCTGAGCGTCGATTGGCACTATCGCTACTCAACCCTCTCACCAGAGGCGCAGCGTACCTCGCAATGGTCATTTATCCAGCTCTATCAGGCTGGACGGGCCTATTCTCAACCGGCTCCAACGCTGTGGTGTCCCGAATGTCAGACGGCTATCGCGCAGGCTGAGGTTGATGATGTCACACTGCCAACACTGTTTACCACTATTGCTTTCACGCTACCGGATGGAAATATCCTTCCTATAGCCACTACGCGACCTGAACTTCTGCCTGCTTGTGTCGCCATCTTTGTCCATCCAGATGATCGCCGCTACACACACCTGATTGGGCAGCTAGCAACGATTCCCAGTGCGAACTTCTCGCTCAAGGAGTGCATCGAAGTTCCTATTCTGGCTGATGAGCGGGCCGATCCCACAAAAGGTAGTGGCGCGGTGATGTGCTGCACTTTTGGCGACTCAACCGATGTTTACTGGTGGCGCACGCACGAATTACCCTTACTAGCCGCCATTGGACGCGACGGACGTATGACGGTTCTGGCTGGTCCATGTGAAGGTCTAAAAACGGTGGAAGCCAGGGCATTCATCTTGCGCTATCTGGCTGCGTCTGGGCTGATACGAGAGCAGCAGACGGTTGAGCATACTGTTGGCACACACGAACGTTGTGGTACGCCCGTCGAATACCTGCATACGCGCCAATGGTTCATTCGCATTCTCGATCAGAAGGAGCGTTTGCTAGCGGCAGGACGCCAGATTCATTGGCAACCGGCGCATATGCAGGCTCGTTATGAGGATTGGGTTACACACTTGCAATGGGATTGGTGCATTTCGCGGCAACGTTTCCTCGGTGTTCCCTTTCCGGCCTGGACAT
>JAJZEJ010000338.1 GCA_021828635.1 Chloroflexota bacterium | reverse complement strand
CGTACTGATTCGACGGGCGTTGGCGGAATTGCAGCGCAAAGGCATCACGACTATTCACGATATCGAGGGCGATACCTCGCTCCAGCTTTTTCAAGAGTTGCGCGACGAAGGCAAACTGGGTGTGCGTGTGCAGATGCTCTTGCCACGTACTATGTTGCCACAGTTGCCAGAACTGGGCATTCGCAACGACGAAAACGATCTTTTGCGCGTCGGCGGCATCAAAATCTTCGCCGATGGCACGCTCGGTTCGCAAACCGCCGCGATGCTGGAAAGCTTCGAGGGCAACCCCGGCAACTATGGCATCCTCTCCACGCCCGAACGCGAGATGCTTGACAATGTGCGCGATGCCGCGCATATGGGCCTGACCGTCGCTATTCACGCTATCGGCGACCGCGCCGCTCGTGTGGCACTCAACGCTATCGAATATGCGCAAAAGACGTTAGAACAACAGGGTATCAGCAAAGAGTCGCTGGCACAGGTGCGCTATCGCCTGGAACACGTGCAATTGATCGCACCTGACGATCTGGCACGCATGCAGCGTATGGGCGTGATTGCCTCTATTCAGCCCTATCACGCCGTGGCCGACCGTGATATTGCCGAACGCTACTGGGGTCGGCGTCACCGCCATGCCTATGCCTATCGCACCATGCACGAGCGAGGTATTCCCATCGCCCTCGGCTCCGACTCGCCTGTCGAAACCTTCGATCCCTTGCGCATTTTGTATGCCGCTACTGTCAGGTGTGTTCCTGACACGGCGCGTCCGCCCTGGTTGCCAGATCAGGCGCTATCCGTCGTCGATGCGCTCTGGGGTTATACGCTCGGTGCCGCCTATGCTGGAGCCGAGGAGCAACGCAAAGGTTCGCTCAGCGTCGGCAAATTGGGCGATGCCGTCGTGCTACGCGAGGATTTGCTACACGTGCCACAAGAGAGAATGACCGAAAACGGCGTGCAAGCCACGATTGTAGGTGGCAACGTGGTCTATGGAGCAGTATAACTGATCGCTTTTTCGCTCCATAGATCAGGCAGTTGTTCGCTAGCTTGCCCTGTGTGTTGGAAGTAACCTGAGCCTGAGCGCAACAAGCAGAATCCACAGGAGTATCAGACCGATGAAGAGGCGTTCCAGCAATCCTCCTATGTGTCGCAAGCCAAAAGATGAGCCGAAATAGAGCAAGATCAAGGCGATGAGCGCCAGGATTGCGATTGTCAGCATAGGAATGCGCATGGAGCGCCAACGCTCATCTGCTGATGCTGACAAACGCAGCGAGAGCAGAAATTCACCTATTGCCCCACAGACAAAAGCTATGGATGCTACCAACAGGTGAATGAGACCATGTAGCGTGACATGACCGCTGCCAGCAATATCTGTTGGAAAGAGCGCCAACCGCAAAGCACCAACCGCCCATACGCCTAGTAAGATCAGATATGTCATATCCGTCATCATCTATCCTTTTCCGACCACAATGGCGAAGTCGCCGTTTCGTGAGATGAGTGGTGATCAGGAAACCGAAATTCGCAAGAAGATCGCGCTGGGCTATCCGACCAAGAATATCATTTTCGAGGATACATGTCGCGCCGTCCTCGTGCAAGAGCGCGTTTTCATCTGTTGCAGCAGTGCGGTCGCCCGTCGTTCCCCCATGTTGCGTGGTTGCCAAACGGCCTCTACACTTGTGGTTGCCTGATGTGCTTGTTATAATGCTATAGAGAGAATATAGTCAGAGAGGTTGTCATAGCGAAAAAGGAACAGACGCATGTTATTAGAGGCTGAGATACGCAAAGTGCTTGTCAACGGCGACCAGTGGGGTGGATGGCAGGGCTACCAGCTACCGGTAAGCGATCAGTATGTCACAATCTGGACGCCTATTGGGACGGAGATGCATTGGAAGCCGGGTACATGGGTCGCGCAAAAGCACCAGTTAAGCTACTTCTGGCCGGATGCCTGGTACACA
Organism: Chloroflexota bacterium; assembly: GCA_021828635.1. The sequence goes on along the minus strand of JAJZEJ010000338.1, from coordinate 1,241 downwards.
ATTCACATCGGCTACAATGAGCAGGGGCGCTTCATTAGTGGCTATTGTGATGTGATTTTGCCCACGCCCGCCTATACCAACACCTCACGCGAATTGATCTACACAGACCTCTATATCGATGTGGTGGTTCGTGAAGACTACAGCGTCTACACGAAGGACCAGGAAGTGTTCGACCGCGCCGCCCAGCGTTATCCCATTGTCGAGCAATCGCGTAAACAATCCTTCGAGGTGCTAGACTGGCTAGAGCAACATGCGCAAGACTGGACCGGCCCCTTCGCCGTGATGCCCAAACAATTGCCACGCATGGACTTTGAGCAACTCAGTCCCGAAGAGGCACGCGCCAGTATGCGCAGCATTTTATAAAAATGACGATGGCAAATATCTTACCCGATACATTAGTTGCGGAATTACACGAGTGTGGCATCAGCGATTGGAGCGAAGTGGCCTTGCGCGAGGCGTTGGAGCAGCACGCACCCACCTATACGCTTTTCAAGCTGGCCGATTGGCCCGCCCGGCGCTGGCATTGTCGCTATCGCCTGATGATGGGTGAGGGCGTGTACGACGCGCAAAGCGTTCCCGAAGCCTACGCCAGAGCATTATTGGCGTTGTTAAGGGCGTCATGAATGACGCCCCTACATCATAGGGTGACGCGATTGCCACCGGCGGGCATGGTGAAACGCAGAAAGCCACCACGCGCTAGCTTCATACTGATGACCCACAGCGTATAGAGCGCGAAGAGTGCCGCCGCCGTCTTCAATTCATAACCAGCAAAATCTAGCCAGGTCAGATGAGTTGGCCCATTGCTGAGCAGGCGCATGATGACTGGCCCTTGCGGCGCGTTGCCGAAGGTATTGGCCGACATGCCGAGGGCCAGCGAGATGACGATATCGATGCCCAGACAAAGCGCGGCTAGACGTGAACCAAGCAGCCAGAAGCGTTTGCTCAGGCGTTCGCGTTTGGTCGCAGCGATGCGGAGCGTTGCCCAACACGGCGCGATCACGAATTGCAGAAGCATAAAGAGCAACGGGACGGCTACATAGAGCCAGTCGGGGAAAATGACCGGATTAATCAGCGCACCCAGACGCCCTAACATGTAGAGGATGATACCCTCAATAATGCCTCGCCGGTAGCTTACTTTATAGAACATGACAGATGAACCTGCCTTGTGACCTTTATTCCCTTGCTTGGCGTTATCAATGGCAGCCACAATCGCCGCCACAGGCACAACTGCCCATCGAAGG
>JAJZEJ010000121.1 GCA_021828635.1 Chloroflexota bacterium | reverse complement strand
AATCAGTACAAGAGGAACATGGGTAGCTTGCAGTTGCTGAATAGCGGCATCGTAGCTTGTTTCACCGACAGGATAGATAATCATACCATCCATATGGTTTGCGCACAGGCGGGCAATATCGCGTCCCTGCTGCTCCTGATTGCCATCTGAGTAGGTAAAGCTCACACTGTAGCCTTGCAGTTTGACAACCTGCTCCACACCAATCAATATATCCATATTCGGCTGTGTTGACACTGTGCGATTCAACACCAGACCAATCTGTTTCTGCACTGCTACATTCTGACTACTATTTGAAGGTGGTTGGCAGACGAAGGTGCCGCGTCCTTGCACACGCTCAATCAGTCCTTCGCTAACCAGTAGCGAGAGTGCTTGACGCACGGTATCGCGGCTGATCTGATATTCGCTGGCAAGCTCCTCATCAGTAGGTAGACGTGTCCCTGCTACTAAGCGTCCATCAAGAATACGCTCACGATAGTAATTCGTGAGCTGAATGTGCAATACTTTTGTACGCTCTTTTTTACTTAATTTAGGTATCAAGATATATCCCTTCCACGGGAACAGCTAAAGCTGGCTTTGTCCCTGTTCTGAGGCAACCAGGACTATGCAAAGCTTAGCATATTTGTGGGTAATCTGCAAGCATAGTTCTGTTTAAAAAGCGCGTTTCTCGGTATAATTTTGGTTTTATTGATTGCCAAAGGCGGAAAATCATTGACAAAAGCGAATTTTTACCTCATACTTACTCTATGGTTTGTCTTATTGCTAGCCTGTATACAAACCATCGCAGATTATCTGAAAATATGATGAAGGAGGTGTAAGCAGTTCTTGTTATCTGTCAGCTTTGGCTGAAAGCTATTTTCGTCCCCTTCTAGTTTCCCTGATTGTTTGCCAACGAACATTTGGCACAGCATGCCCCTGTTCATGGCACGCAACGAAGTTGATTAGCAATGTCGCATTACTAGCTGCTCACTACAATCAAGGAGATACACTATGCGCACGCTAGCTAAGCACCTGAGTTCATTCCCCATTGTTCTCGTCGCGGTGCTATTCTCTCTGGCTGCTGTCTTAGCTGCTTGCGGAGGCAGTACTACCTCTTCCTCCAATGGCACTGTCACAATCACAGTGGCCTTTCAACAATTTGGTCCGCCACCTTATCCTGAGCAGGCATGGTGGACACAAGTACAAAAGCGTGTAGAAGCGGCTGATCCTAAGATCAAGGTCAAATTGGAGCCGATAGTTGCCGACGAAGGTAGCTATTATACCAAGCTCGACCTGATGATGCGTTCAGCCAGCACAGCCCCCGACATTGTGCGAGAGGATAGTTTCCTGATCAGTTCCGATGTAACTGCTGGCTATCTTGCTCCACTCGACAACTATCTGGCATCCTGGCCGACGTACAGCCAGCAGTGGTTTCCGGCCATGCAGAAGATCACAACCTTCAATGGTCATAACTACGGTGTGATGGATGGCACTGATGTCCGCTTGATCTGGTATAACAAGAATATTTTCCAGAAAGCTGGCTTGCCAACCAACTGGCAACCCAAGACCTGGGCTGATATTCTCTCTGCTGCTCGTACCATCAAAGCGAAGGTTCCTGGCGTCATTCCGATGAACCTTTACTCAGGCATTCCGATGGATGAAGCCTCTTCTATGCAGGGCTTTGAGATGCTGCTGTATGGCACGCCGGACCCTCTCTACGACTACTCAACGCAGAAGTGGATTACATCCAGTCCAGGCTTTCAGGATTCCCTGAACTTTGTCAAGCAGGTCTACAATCCGTCCGATCTGTTGGGACCGACCAACGATATCGCGCTCAGCACGCAGGCCGCCAATACTATTGACCAGCAACTTATTCCACAGGGGAAGCTAGGCATTGATATTGATGGCTCCTGGGTCAGCAGCAACTGGTACTCTAGTGGAGCAGCGCCGTGGCCGCAGTGGCAACAGACAATGGGTGTCGCCAAGATGCCAACCGAATTTGGGCAAGCTCCAAATTACGTGACGCTCTCTGGCGGTTGGGCCTATTCGGTTACTGCAAAATCCCAGCACCAGGCGCAGGCATTCCAGGTACTCAAAACAGCTTTCAGCAAGGATCTGCTGGCAAACTACGATGTCCAGGCCGGGCAGGTAACACCGCGCCAGGATATTGTGAATGTTTCGGCTTATCATAATGCTCCCTTGAGTCCATTTTTCACTAGCCTGGTCGCTTTTACACAGTTCCGTCCAGGTTTTCCGGCGTATCCAAAAATCTCGTTGCAAATTGACTCGGCTATGCAACAGGTGATGAGCGGACAAGCGTCCTCACAGGCAATGAGTTCGTTTGCCCAATCGGTGACAGGTATTGCTGGCGCGAGTAATGTCGAGCAGCGAAAATAAAAACGCGATATATCGGTCCCGATATGATACTTGGAGGGCGATCCATGTGGATCGTCCTCTCTTGAGACCTGGAAGGAGTTTTTTCCTATGCAGCTTGAAACGGAACAGGCGCGACCTCTGCCATTGACCGCGCCTCCCCGTCAGCGCCGTCGCGCCAAGCGTCTACGTCTGAGTATCCTGTTTATGGCTCCCGCGTTTCTGGTGATGGCTGTTTTTATGCTCGGACCAGCGATCTGGGCTTTGTATATCTCGTTCACCAATATGGCTCTAACGGGGGCAGGAGCAGCCACCCCTCAATGGGTGGGCATCCAAAATTTTGTGCAAATTCTGCATGACGGCGAATTTTTCAATGCCCTTCGCGTATCGCTTACCTATCTCGTCGGCTCCGCGCTGATTGGGCAGGCCGCACTAGGACTCATACTGGCAATGCTGATGCGTGGGCGTCAACGTGCCTTCAAAGCTGTGATTGGCGCTATTATCATCACCGCCTGGGTCATTCCTGACGTAGTGGCCGGTTTCCTCTGGTCCTCTTTCCTGGCCGGTGGACCCCAGAGCGTGTTAGCGCCCGGTCTGTTGAACTCGATCATGACAACGTTTGGTCTGCCACAACATGCATGGCTGCAAGATTATCCGATGACGATGATTATTGTAGCCAATATCTGGCGTGGCACGGCCTTCTCGATGTTGCTCTATGCCTCGGCGCTGGAGGGTATTCCATCGGAACTGCTGGAAGCCGCTTCAATTGATGGCGCGGGCATATGGACGCGCATTCGTTACATCACCTTGCCGCTGATTGAAGGTGGAATCGCCACAGA
>JAJZEJ010000590.1 GCA_021828635.1 Chloroflexota bacterium | reverse complement strand
ATCTCTACTTTGAGTAGCATGCTGGACATGTCATATGGTGCCGATCATCATTCAAATACATGTCGGGCTAACCAACCAATACCACCCAGGGCAAGAAATAGTTCTAATGTACTCACATTCGCTGCTACGTGATCGGTAGAGAGCAGATAGAATGCTCCTACTTTACTTGTTGCCGCGACGACAAACAATCCAAGTGCTATCCAGACTGGTAGTGTAGCATAAAGTAGAGCTTGCTGCCAACGTTTGCATAAAAAACCTATGACTGTTGGGGTAACATAAATGAGTAGCGTAATCACAGGGGCAATCCTGGCCGGAAATGGGCCATCAAGTGCCGCCGATGGCGATTGTGGTAGCAGGCGCGTCCAGAGTTGGGCCGGTACCAGAGCGAGCGTGACCAGAAGAGTTTCTAGCACGACAAGTCCTAGTGTGAGAAAGAAGATGCGGCGTTCTTGAACACTTTGTGCTGCTAATTTGTTACTGATGGTACTGAGCCGTAACATGCTTTGATCCTCTCGACTTAGTTAGCGGGTAGTGGTAGCAGCCCTAAATCATATTTTAACATCAGAATACGTTCAACAGAGGTATCAATCTGCTGTTGGGTAATAGTGCCATTATTCATAGCTTGCTTGATACCCTCGACCATGTTGGCGACATCGGCGGGTGTGGCCGCGCCCATCAGCAGATCATCACCAGCTTCAACTGCCATTGCTGCTGCTTGCCCTTCAGTATAATAGGCGCTAATACCCTCCATCGTCAGGCTATCAGTCATAATGACGCCCTGGAAGCCGAATTGTTGGCGCAAAATGCCGGTAATCAGCTTGTGCGAGAGTGATGAGGGAACGCTGCTATCAACGGCAGTAACAATCTCGTGTGTGACCATGATGGCATGAACATTTCCTTGCTGAATTAAGGTGCGATAAGGTTTCCAGTCAATCTGCTCCAGTTGTGCGAGTGAGCGCGTGAGATATGGCAGACCCAGGTGTGGGTCAACGCCAACATCACCCAGGCCGGGGAAGTGCTTGAGTGTGCCAAGTACTTTGCCGCTTTGTTGTAACCCATCCAGGTAGGCACCCGCCATTTGTGTGACCAGATCAGGCGTGGTGCCGAAGGTACGGTCATACATTTGTGGATTATACACGTTTGTCACATCAACGACGGGCGCGAGATTGAGGTTAATACCATAAGAAGCCAACGCCTGCGCTGTCTTGATGCCATCAGCTCTCGCTACGTTGGGGTTGCCTGTCGCACCGATAGTAGCCGCCGCCGGGCTGGGACCATCCAGACTCGCCAGACGATCTACCGTGCCTCCCTCCTGGTCGATAGCAATGGCTAGCGGTATCGAGCTATTGTGTTGCATCTGTTGAATCAAACCCGTGAGTTGTTGTTTGCTCTGAATATTGCCATTGGCAGTAAAGATGAGAACGGCTCCTACATTATATTGTGAAATCATGCTGCTGAGGTCTGCCGAGTAGGTTGGACCAACGAACTGGATCAGCATCATCTGTCCCAATTTCTGATCAAGCGACATACGGCTGACAATCAGTTTGATGTATTGTTGTGGTGTCAATTGTGGTTGGGCCGTAGCACCAGGTTTGGGATGTTGTATCGGATGCGACGTGCCGCCTAACAGATTGGTATTTGATGTGCCACTCCCATTCAGTACGAAAGACCAACCTTGCGTACCGAGAAATTGTGTTGGGCCAATAGTCAACGCATGCAGAACAATCATGCTGAGCAGGACAATCATCAGCAAGGCACTTCTGCGCGTCAGGCCAGGGTGCTTATTAGTATGCGCATGTGGATGTACTGCCTGCTCGCTGACAGGCAAGGTATCATCAGATTGCGAAGTTTCACTATCAATAGTGGTGGAAGTTGGTAGAATAGGTGATAACTCCTCGGTTGCAGGATTGGTGGGGGTTATAGTCGGCGGTATATTAGGGGTGTTATCAGAAGTAGCTTGTAGCGCCACTCGTTTTTGTGTTATCTCCTGGTCATCATCAACAGGTTCTGGCTCATGAGATGCTAGAGAAGTAAATTTCACGAGGCAACCTCTTTTCAGTGCATAAAAAGATACATGATATTGATGAGAAAATATGACAATTAGCCTTATTCATAGAAACGCGCTGTAAGTATGAGTTGTAACACTCGCTTGCTCTTCCGTTAGCAGTATAGCAGATCAAGATCAGCATCCTTATCTACGAAAAAAGCTCTAAAGGAGAGAAACACTTCGTAGTCGTAGTTTCCTCCTTGTTCAAAGTCCCCAGGTACGCTATACTATTGCCACTTGCTTTGAACTGGAAAGGTACCTGGGGGCGATGATACAAGAGCAGTATAGTAGTACACTACTATCAAAGACACGTAGTGGGACGTGGATGCGTCTCTCATCCATGCGATTGCATGCAGCCCTGCTGATTGGTTTGCTTATCACATGCGGGTTGACGTTATGTGAGTCTCTGGTGCTACTGATTTTCAATCCGGCACATTTATTAGGACGCACTGCTTCTGTTAAAGCGTTGCTTTCTCTACCTCTGTATGCTCCTCAAATTCTGCTCATACTGCTTGTCGAGATGATGGTTTTCACGCTAGCGGTCTTGTTGGCAACTCAACCGCGTGCGTTGATCGCTTATATGCGCGAAGTACGGGCTGCACAAGAGGTCTATCATAAACGCTATATGCCCCTGACGATGCGTATCACAGTGCGCTCGGTGGAAGAGCGTCGTCCGCGCACTGGTTCATTAGCTGCGTCGATGCAGGAACAGTATACTTCCATGCTGGATTGCTTGCGTGCTGGCACGACGCATATGCTGATGATAGGGCCGGAGGGTGTTGGCAAAACAATGGCTTTGCGTGAATACTACTATCAGGTGTTACAAAATTCCTGGCAATCGGTTGGGCGAGGGCGGGTGATTATCTACGTGCCATTAAGGAACTACAGCCTCTTTTTACGCGAACATCTAGCTTCATCTCCTGATGAGAATGGGTATAATGGCGGCAATGGCTCCCAGGTAGTGGTAACTCTCCTGGATTTCTTGCATCAGGGTGAGCTACCAGGATTGCGCCATCTGCGTTCCCATTTGCAACACCTCTTCCTGAAAGGGCGTTTGCTGCTGCTCTGCGATGGTTTGAATGAGGTTGAGAGCGCCTATCTGCCGCGTGTGAGCCAGGAACTAGCCCGATGGAGGCAAGATA
>JAJZEJ010000158.1 GCA_021828635.1 Chloroflexota bacterium | reverse complement strand
CATCATGGGATGCAGCAACATGAGATAACCCTGATAGCATAGGAATTGCAGCCACGAGGTGCCGTCGCGGTAATAGCTGCGGTCATGGTTGCCCTCGATAGCCACCACTGGGATGTTGGCATCCTTTAATTTTCGCAAACCCTCGATAGCATGTATTAACGTCAGCGCATCAATGGCGCGTTTATTGAACAGATCGCCCGCGATAACGACGAAATCGACACGGCGCATTACCGCTTCATCTACAACATGCCAGAAGGCACGGCTAAAGTCGTTAAAGCGGTCGCGCACGCCATACTGCTCATTGCCGAGGTGCGTGTCGGCGATATGAATAAAGGATGCTCTCATCTTCCAACTCCAACGGACGCGATACATCGGTCCCTACAGTATATGGTCTAGCCACCAATTGGGGGATATGGCCCTGTCATCCAGCCACGCACGCCAGCCGCCACCAGAATCAGGGACGCGATACTGAAGATCAGCATGTCGCGGCGTGGATTCTTGCCACTGGTCGTATAGGTCAGCGCAACGGGAACGGCAAAGGCGACGATAGCCCCATAGACATAGTGCAGGTAGTAAAGACCAACGCCGCCGCCGGGTTTCTGGCCCAGTGCCACCAACGATAGACCCAGCGCCCCTTGCAGCAAGGCGAGAATAGCGGTAATAATCAGCGAGATACGCCAGGGACGATACAGCTCTTTCTCTGTAATCGGTAGCTTTCTGAAATAGAGGATCAGTCCCCAGACGCCGGTAATCAGACCGGAGGCCAACACCAGGACCACATTATAATAGTGCATATGCACAACGATATCGACCAGCATGTAGTAGCTCCACTGCCACGCATATGCGCGGCTCTCTATGCATTCTTTTTGTGTGAGCAGATTGCGGAATCCACCCGCTCTACTATAGCGCGTCCCGTATGGAATGACAAGAGGGGATTTTTCATGGCAATGCGCTCATCCGATACCTTCCCGCATTGCCATGAATTTTCTTTACGCTTCGCGCACAACTTTACGCATGTATTCCAATAGTGCGGGAGCGAGATCGGGACGCTTGAGGGCGTAGGCGATATTGGTCGTGACCAAGCCGAGCGGATTGCCGGTGTCGTAGCGGATACCATCGAAGCGCAGACCGTAACATTGACCATTCTGGGCCAGCATTTCCAGCGCATCGGTGATCTGAATTTCACCACCTTTGCCCGGTGGGGTGCGCTCAATGAGTTCAAAAATGTCGGGTGTCAGCACGTAGCGACCAGCTACTGCCTGATCGGAGGGAGCTTCTTCCGGTGCCGGTTTCTCCACTAGATGTGTGACCTGCACTGTATCGGCATCGAGGTTCTTGATGGCAGCGACACCGAAAGCGGAGATTTCCTCTGGTGGTGAGGTAAAGAGCGAGAGAACTGCTCCACCATATTGCTCATGGATTTCAATCATACGTGGCAGACAAGGTGTCTCAGGCGCGACCAGATCATCGCCGAGCATGACGACAAAAGGCTCATCACCCACCACCTCCTTCGCACAGAGAATGGCATGGCCCAGACCGAGCGGGGCGGATTGACGCACCGCTACGTAGCTAGCCATCAACCTTACGCGGCGCACCTCTTCCAGTTCCTTCAGCTTGCCTTTGGCCTTCAGCACCTGCTCCAACTCAGGGGTGCTATCAAAATGATCTTCGATGCTGCGCTTACTGTGCGTTGTTACGAAGATAATCTCTTCAATGCCAGCCGCCACCGCTTCTTCCACGATATATTGCAATGTTGGTTTATCGACCAACGGTAACATTTCTTTGGGAACAACCTTGCTCGCCGGTAGCACGCGCGTACCCATACCAGCTACCGGTAACACGGCCTTACGTATATGCATCGATCCTCCTCATGCAGAACGGCTTAGTTGAGTTTATTCATATTTTTTTCTTCCTCATAACGCTTCTCCGTTCTGTTAACTCGGTCATATTGTAATTGATTAACCATGTTGAGGTCAATCTGGGCTATGCATTGTCCCTATCCGAGTATACCACGACATTGGGTACCAACAGATGTATGCTATTCATATCCGCAATCCGTAATTACAATCAGGGTATCTTTTTGTCCCGCGCCGAAATTGCGGAGTTAATAGCGATGAATACCCTCTCTTGAGGAGTTAATTATATGTCACACGAGGCTGATGCCACGGTCAAAACCATTTTGCTGGTCGAGGATGATAGCAATATTGGTGAAGTATTTGAGCAAGTCATTACACAGGAGACGCCCTATCTGGTCATGTTAGCCGGTGATGGCTTGATAGCTCTGGACATGGTTAAAAGCATCAAACCTAGTTTGTTCATTCTGGACTACCAGTTGCCACACATGAATGGCATCCAACTCTATGATCGCCTCCACGCTATCAAAGAGCTTGAACAGGTTCCAGCTATGATGATGAGTGCCAGTTTGCCTCGCGCTGAATTAGAGCAACGCACCATTCTTGGTATGAATAAACCTATCGATCTCGACGAGTTTCTCCAGACTATCGAGCGGCTCATAGAGCCACCTGCTTAGGTTTCTTTATTTTCCTGTGCCAGGGAGCCATAGTCGTTATAATCAGTGTTCAGCGCATCCATTAGTTCATGAAAAGCCATGACGAGTTGATAATTGCGCAACCGGTAGTAGACCATATTACCTTTACGGCGCGACATCACCAGGCCCGTGCGAGCAAGATGATGTAAGTGTTCAGAGGTCGTCGCAGGCGATAACCCAATCGCACGGGCGATATCACCGGAGCGCATTTCTGGCAAATCATCCGGTAAGGTGCGGACATCGCCCTCTTTGGACATAGCCAGCAGTTCCAGGATGTAGCGTCGGCTGGTATCGCAGACTGATGAGAGAAATTGATTGATATATTTATCTAATTCCGGTCTACGGCGCGGATGTGTCTGTGATGCTTGCTCTTCGGATGTCTCTTCAGATGGGGATGGGAATTCTACGGACATGATCTCTCCTCCACGTATATATATTTTGTGGAACACTGTCCTCTTGAAAGGAACACGGAAATCTTTTCCTACTGTCTGTATTATATGGCACTCATAGCTGAGTTTGCAATTGACGTTGAGCTAGCGGGTCTGGGCGGGCGCGATACTCGACCCCCTACGACGGAATATCCTCCGGCAAGAGGCCATGACGAAGCGCAAAGAGGGCCACTTGCGTGCGATGCTGGCCGGC
>JAJZEJ010000266.1 GCA_021828635.1 Chloroflexota bacterium | reverse complement strand
GCACTGAAGGGCGAATGATCGTCCAATCCAGGCCACTCTCCATCACCAGTTTCTCGGCCAGATAGCGGCCCTGCATATAGCTACCGGGCTTATCAGGCTTTGTACCCAGCCCACTAATCTCAATCACGCGCTTGACCCCTGCCGCCTGGGCCGCCTTGACGAGATTTTCGGTTCCCTGCACGTTGGTTTTGTTATAGAAATTCTCTGATGACGCTTTACGATCAGCCGTGATGAACGCAGCATGAATAATGGTATCGACACCACGCATGGCATCAACTAGCGTGTCCGGTTTCGTCGTATCACCCTGTATCAACTCAACCTTGTCAGCTGATAAAAGCGACTGCGCCTGATGCACATCGCGTACAAGGCAACGGGATGCAATACCCTGTTCACTGAGATGTTGCACTAGATGACTACCAATATAGCCATTTGCGCCTGTTATCAGTAGCATAATGGGTTATACCTCCTCATGAATAAACTTGCTATGCCAGAGACGCGACACAACGCAATATCAAGTAACACGTCTTTCACGTCTCTAGCCAGCACGGCTGATGACCGTTTTCTCTCCGTTTTATAGTATAGGCTTATACATAGCACAAACGGTAGAGAGCGGGGACATGAATAGAGAGGTGCGCCGACTCACGCAAAATCATGGCACTTACAGCGGTAATATCAAGAAGTGCATTAACGCAATGCTTCAATCGGCAGCATAATCCGTACTGTTACACCTTGATCGGGCGTACTTTTGACCGTCAGGCTACCACCGGCGATGGCTAGCAGGGCGCTATGCGTTAATAAACCACCGCCCGTGCCAGTGGTCGAACTACTGGCCGAGAGAATACCGACGCCATCGTCAGCCACCAGAAGCTCCAGATGTGGATTGAGTGTGGCCGAAAGTTTGAGGCATAAACGGCGATGGATGTCTGTGCCACGCCCATGACGGGCGGCATTGCGCAGTGCCTCTTGCACAGCCGCGAAGGTAATTTCAGCCAGCGCAGGCGGGACAAGTTCATCAATACGCTGCATCATCTCCTCGGCGACATCCCATTGCACTTCATCGAAGGTTTGCTGAAAATCCTGTGCAATCATGGTATGAATAGCACGCATCATACCATCGCGTTCCAGGCGGTGCGGTGCGCTTGGAGTGGTGGAACGCATCATCGCCGCCAGACCACGATGGGCCTCAGAGATACGCTCAATTGCCTCATTGAGAGCCAATTCCGGGTCTGGTACTTGTGGACAACTCTGATCGCCAGCATAACCAGCTTGCACAGGCTGTTTTACCGCGACACGCAACGTCTCCAGGCGCAACAGAGCCAGATGCATCTGTGGCAATATCTCATCGTGCAACACACGACGATGCTGTGCGCCAAGCAGCTTGACATCCACAATGCGTCGTCTCAAGAGTGCCGCGACCGTTTGCATAGCTTCGTGGTCGCGCAGAGTATCCAGAATGCGCAAGCCACAGGCATGGGCCAGTTCCATATCTTCATCGGTAAAGACACTGCCATCCTGACGGGGGCCAAGATAGAGCTTGGCAACCAGACCCAGCTCATCATAGATTGGCAGCACCCAACAGATGACGTGCTGCCCTTGTAGTATCATGCGGATGCGTGTCGGTGTCGCACGCAGTGTCCAGGTCGGCACTTCCTCATCAGGATACTTTATCGGCATACTCAGTGGTTCCTGCATCATCTTACGTTCGTCCTCAACCTCTCCAACAGTAGACGCCGACGGCCAGAGGTAGTTGAAAGTACGCCGAATAGGACCAGCCAGCATCTCCAGACGCGCACAACGCACCTCAAGTACGTCATGACAGAGATGAAAGAAGAGCGCCTCCATACTCTGCTCCGTCTTCTGAAGATCGGTGTTGAGCCAGTGGCGCATGTTAGTGCTGCGTAAGAAAGGACCAAGCAGGGCAATATAACGATCATGCGCGGTATAGCTGCTCCATGTAAACAGCGCGTAGGCCACCGTCGCTAGCGAGGTAATCACCAGTAAGCCACTCAAACTACTGTTGGTGAAAAGGCCGAGCAAGGCGATAAAGATGGCAACGGCGGTCGCCACGATCACGATACCACGCCATTGCTCGAAGAAACCACGACGTGCCAGGGGCCGCTCAATCAGAATGCCATGCCGAATCACTGAATTGCCAATGAACAGAATAATCACGGCTACCGCGCCTATTGAGAACAGGTCCAGCAGCATCAATTGTAGTGGAATAGTTTGCAAGGTCGGTGGTGGCACAGGCTGTGAACGCGGTCCGAGAGCCAACCAATGCACCATCGAAAAAACACCCAGTACGCCCAGGCTCGTCGTCAGAGCGACCATCAATAGTGCCGCCACCAGCAGACCGGGGCGAGCGAAATTCCACGAAAGCACCTGCTCATCCAGCAGTTCAACCTTGATCTGGTCATCCCAGTATGCCTGCGCGATACGCTGGCTGAATGGGATAGTGCCTCTAGCACCGAAGAGCCAGAGCCAGATCACCTTACAGACGCGAGCTAATTTGCTAGGAGTAAACCAGGGACCAATAGCACAGAAGGTAAGATAACACAGGAAGAGAATTGGCAGCAAGATCAGCGGGAGCATCCCCATCTTGCTACTCACGTCACTATAGGCCAGCAGACGCAACGTCCCCATGAAGGTGAAAGTAGCTTGATTGAGAATGAGTAGCAACAGGATACTACAGCCCAAAATCGCGCTAAAGCCTAATAGTATCGGGCGTCGGCTATGCCAGCGTTCATTCATCAGAGCAGCATAGTGCAGGCCAATCACGAACCAGATATAGGGTACACCCACGGCCGGCACCCAGACCAGATGCCACAAGAACTCCTGTATATCCTGCTGTGAGGTTTGCGCGGCAGAACCAGCCATGAGTAGGGTATGCAAAAAGAAAAAAAGGGCGGACAACCCTAACCCTACCACCCCAACACGTGCGATCATCTTGCGCCGATCACCATTGAGCCAGACGGTCAAGGCCAACCAGAGGAAGGTCATCAAGTTGAATGAGCGTGTTGAGGGAGCCATACAGGAGGCCGAGGAACTGGCAGGTGATATTATCAGAAGTTGCGTGGCACATGGTGGCAGCATCACGGGCGAACACGGCGTGGGCATGGAGAAAAAACAGCACATGGCTGTTATGTTCACAGCGGACGACCTGGCAACGCAACAGCTTATTCGCTGCGCCATCAATCCCGAT
>JAJZEJ010000429.1 GCA_021828635.1 Chloroflexota bacterium | reverse complement strand
GCATACATTTCTTGCCATGAGATAAATTCAGAATTTTCCGTGTCCAAAATCAAGCCATCAAAGTCAAAGATCAGTGCGCGAATCATGCTTCCTCATTCCAAAGTCATACATAACACATCCAACAGGGATATTGTACAACACAGGGATATGATCTAGAATGGCCAGGGAACCAACTGTTTTTTCGACAGAAACGTGTTACAAGCACAAACATGTTATAGCTTTATTGTGTCTATTGGGAAAGGATTAGCTTTTATGGCGTTACAACGTATCTGTGTTTTCGCAGGCTCTAATCCGGGCAACCGACCTGAGTATCGTGAAGCGACCTGGCAACTTGGGAAAACCCTAGTTTCACAGGGCTTAGGGGTTGTCTATGGTGGTGGTAGTGTAGGATTGATGGGTGCGCTGGCTGATAGCGTGCTGGAGCAGGGAGGCGAGATTATCGGCGTCATGCCGCAAGGGTTATTTCGCCGCGAGATTGCGCACGCTCATCTCACGAGACTATTTGAAGTTGAGAGCATGCACGCTCGTAAAGCACTGATGGCCGATCTGGCTGACGGTTTTATTGCCCTTCCAGGTGGCTTCGGCACCTTTGATGAGCTTTTCGAGATCACTACCTGGGCGCAGATCGGCATTCACAGCAAGCCAATTGGGTTGCTCAACGTTGCTCATTACTTTGAGCCATTACTCGCACTCGTCACGCATGCCAGCAATGAGGGTTTTATTCCACCCACACATGTGCGACTATTACTTGTACAAGAATATGTCAGTGAACTGATCAGCAGCATGCTCAATTATCAGCCATACGAACGCGAAGAGAAATGGGTAGAGTTACCACCAGCACGCTAGCATTTCTCACAGAGATAGCTGTTCTAGCAAATTACACAGAGGTGGAAAATAATTTTTCGTTATCGGGCAGATTGCTTTCTTTTTACGTCACCAAACGCTGGGTCTATCCGTTACATCATAATGTTAGTAAAATCGATCAAACTCAACCATTCATGTGGAAGGAGATTTTATGCCGAGGGAAGTCATTCCACCAGCCGCACAGAGTCTAGAGAGCGCCACTATTCTCATCGTGGAGGATGATGAATCCGTCGCGCAATTCTTGCAACAGCTTATCGAGGAAGATACGCCCTATCACACCGTTGTTATTGACAATGGATCAGTGGCCCTCGAACAGGCACCGAATCTACGTCCTTGTCTACTCTTACTCGATTACCGCTTGCCTGGCCTCAATGGACTGGAACTTTATGATCGCCTTCAGCAATTTGAGAGCATGCGTGGTGTACCAGCTATCATGATGAGTGCGGCATTGCCTGTGGACGAACTTCAGCAGCGTGGCCTCTACCAGTTGCGTAAACCAATGGATTTGGGGGGAGTTATCCGTATGATTACACACGCGCTGGCTAGCTTCGAGGAGAACATTCTGCAGCAACGCGCCATGCAAGAGCAGCATCGTTAACCATACATAAGTTAAGCTACAAAGAGTCCTGAAATATTACGCAATCTGTGGCAATTCTGGTACAATGAGAATACCCTTATTGCGAGGGTCTTGCTTACTCATTTACGCTTTACTGAAGGACTGGAGGCGTTTCTCGTGGCAAACAAAGAACAACGCAAGCAGCAAAAGGCTGCGCCTAAATCGAACAAACAGAAAAAAGAAGCCCAGAAAGAGAAGAAGGCGGCGAAAGCTGGCAGTGGCGGCATCTCACTCAAGAAGGAATAAAAGGAAGAGAAAGCAGCTGATGGCATGCATACCATCAGCTGCTTTCTCTTCCTTTTATTATGAAAGTTGCCAGAGCTGGTTAGCTGAACTATGGTAATCCCACTGATCAACGGGAGTTCCGTTCGTCTTTCCATATGCATAATCATCAAGAGCCAGGCCACTATAGACGTTGACGATCCTGTAATAACCGGGACTGACCGGCGTCACAGTCCAGAGCTGATTAGCCCCACCAGTGTAAGCCCACTGATCAACAGATGCTCCGTTGACCGTTCCGAGCGAAAAGTCCTCAAGAGCCAGACCACTATGCACATTTATGATTTCGTAATCGTTGCCGACCGCCGTCAGCGCCCATTGCTGGTTGGTTCCACCTGTGGCCTGCCATTGATCAACGGCTGTTCCATTGGTTGTTCCGTATGCATAATCATCTAAGACCAACCCACTATATTTATTGGTGATCACGTGAGTTCCGGTAATGGCACCTGCACCAGTGGTTGCAGCGCCATTATACGCACCAAGATTGGGGGCCGTGCTGCTAGAAACACTGTTTCCAAAGAAATCGCTCCCTCCATTATTGGCAATCAACGTCCCAGCCCCTAGCGCCGGAGAGCCTGATTGCAATGTATAGGCACTGGCCGAGGTACCAATAGCATTATAGGTTGGGTTGTTCAAGAGGGGATTCTCCACGTGACTGTGGGCATCCTGACCACTGCCGCTTTGATAGCTCGCGAAGTTGGGATAATTGACGGTGGTATTATGGGACGCATTATAGCCGAACGTGGGTGATCCTGATGTATCCCAGTACAGATTGTAATCGAGGCTCATCCCATTGTTATCCGTACCGACCATGAACGGATTCAATGAGTAAATGATATTATTCTTGAAGTAATCAGGATTGGACCCGGTAAACATTGGAACACCTGTAGTCGTCTGCAAACTCAGCGAGGGCAACTTGACCGAATTTTGATCAGAGTAGATCGTGTTGTTGTAGATGGCAAGGCCATCAATCTGGTTGCCGACGCTATTCTTCACAAAGGTCGATATAAAGATGTCACCCGAATCGGTGGCTGTAGAACTTATCTCTGTATCGTTATCCGCACACACGTTGTCGCGGATAGTGTTGTTCGCGTTATCGATATTTGCTGTTCCACCAACAGCAAAGACAGCCACACAATAGCCATTGTTACCGTGTATGTAATTGTACTGGACGATGCTATTGGTGGTTTGACCATCCATATCGAACCCACCGCCATCGCCCAGATGATTATCGTATGACTCGTTGTATTCCCAGACACAACCATTGCAATCATACGACCAGCTGCCTTCTCCATGAACGCCATTAAAGCCATTGTTGTAAAACACATTGTTTTTGATCGTGACATTTTTTGAGAAGTAAATCGCAGCGCCGGTCGCCCCCTGGTCATCCGATACCGAGTTCTCGATGGTCACATTCTGAACCGAGTTCGCGTAGTTTACCGCCGG
>JAJZEJ010000548.1 GCA_021828635.1 Chloroflexota bacterium | reverse complement strand
TTCGTCGGTTGGGCCAGTTATGATTGTTGTGAGCAATACTTCTCCTATTATCAATCTGGCAGCGGTTGGGCAACTTCATCTGCTCTAGTATCTCTATGGCCGGATTCTTCTGCCTCAAGCCGTCTATTATGAAGTCGTTGTCAGTGGTGCTGGTCAAGCAGGAGCCACCGAAGTTCAAACATTCGAGTGGTTACAGAGATGCACGGTACAAGATGTGGCATTGGTCAGGCATCTTGAGCAGCAGTTAGATGCTGGTTAATCAGAGGCCATTGCCCTATCAATTGAACGGCAGGCTGATGTGCTGCTACTTGATGAGCAACGAGGTATAGCCGTGACAGGTTTGCTTGGCATCCTCTTGGTCGCCAAACAGCACGGCTATCTTGCGACAGTCCGTCCAGTCCTCCATGATCTAAGAACACAAGCAGGCTTCTGGATTGCTCCTGCTCTGTTCATACAAATCCTGGAGGCCGCAGGTGAAGCGTAACAGTTCCAACCTGAAGTACTCCATATTCATCCTACGGCTCACGCTGCTCAAATACATGTTTATCTGAATAGCGCGAGCCACTATATTTAGCCGCCTGACAACCATTACGCGATACGCAATACAATTCTCCCGCGCCCGTGACCGCTCTCGCTAAGCTCTTGCGCTTTGTTGGCCTCGCTGAGTGGGAAGGTTTCGCCAACAAACACTTTTACCTGGCCCTCGTCGATCAGCCGCGCAAATGTGCTAAGCAGTTCACTGGAGACCTGGGCCGAGAAACGGGCGGTCCGCACACCAAGCTCGCGGGCTTTAGCCTCGTCGGGCTGACCGGCGATAGTCACCAGCGTGCCGCCGCGTTTGAGCGTGGGCCAGACAGTGGCAAGCACCTCGCCGCCAACGGTATCGTACACCAAATCTACATCATGAATCTCGTTCTCAACCCGCGTCTTGGTGTAGTCAATGACCGTCTCCGCACCGAGCGAACGCACAAAATCAACGTTCTTCGTAGAGGCGGTACTGATGACATGCGCACCCTTCCAGCGAGCGAATTGTACCGCGAAGAGGCCCACGCCACCGGCTCCGCCCGTAATTAGCACGCGCTGACCAGCTTGCAAATTACCGTGATCGAAGAGACCCTGCCAGGCCGTTGTCGCGCCGATGGGAATGGTCGCGGCCTCCTCAAAACTGAGCGTTTTTGGCTTGAGGGCGAGCGTTTTCACCGCAGCAACAGCATACTCCGTGTACGATCCCTTCGTACTCTGACCAAAGACCTCTTGACCCGCTTGGAAGGCCGTGACGCCAGGGCCAACTTTCTCTACCACTCCGGCCAGATCGGCCCCTGGCACATAGGGGAAGGTTGCGGGCCGAAAATCCTTCATCCAACCGGCACGAATCTTCCAGTCAACCGGATTGACGCCTGCTGCATGGACGCGCACAAGCACCTCACCCTCCCGTGGCTCCGGTTGCGCAATCTGCTCAAGCTTGAGCTGGTCGGCATCGCCGTAATTATGAACCTGTATAGCATGAATTGTCTGTGTTGGCATATGAGTGAGATTTCTCTTTCTTTGTGTGTTGTAGGGGCGTGATTGATCACGTCCGTTAAACCCATTGAACAACGAGCAAGGTGTGATAAATCACACCCCCACATACCAACACTTATTTTTTGTAAGTTATTCCAGGTAGAGGAAGCAGTTCACAATTATAGAGCAGCCAAACCAGCTTTTGCTACCTCCATATCATCGCTCCAATGGCCGCCACTGGCACCGATGCCACCGATCATGCCTTCGTCGGTCATGATGGGGAAACCGCCACCGAAGACGACCAGACGGTCAGTTTTGATGATGCCATGCAGCAAGGGGGGATCGTTTTTGACGAACTCGAACCAATCGTGGGTCGCCATGCCGAAACTGATGGCGGTATAGGCTTTGTCCTGTGCGATCTGCACGCTTAACAGTGGTGAGCCATCCATGCGGCTGAAGGCTTTGAGCGTACCGTCGCCGTCGCACACGGCAATGCACATTGGTTTGCCCATCTCTCTGGCCTTCGCCTCAGCGGCGGCAATCATGCGCTGAGCGGCGGCGCTGGAGATGCTACTTTTTTGGAAGGTGTTCTCTGCCATAAGGCGTACTCCTTTGTATGCGATACAAATATCATGCCAGCCCACATGGCGGCATAGCAGGGAAATGAACACATCACACGGTTCAGTTGTGATTGTATCACAACATTGCATGGTCGCTCTTGCTGTTAGAAGCTTTACTGGTAGAGTAATCGGTTTGTTCTAGCTTGTCTTTCGCCAAAGAAATTTTATCGTAGACGTTTTCTCCTCCAATGCCCAATGGCATCTCATTCTTCTTGAAATTTTCCTGTATCCATTCTTTCGCATAATCCCAGGAGATAGCGAACCAGGGATTTTTTCCGTTGCCATATTGTATCCACTCGTTATTCACTTTGCGAAACAGATAAAAGCGTTTTTCTGAGGTCTGTACCAACCTAAAACCATCAGGTACAAAACCAAGTAGTGAATGCTCAGTAGGACCAATCACTTCAGCGAGCAATGGTTTTACCAACTGTTTACTGAAGTGTTTCACTTGCTCATCTGGCATCTGTGGTATGGGCCAGACTTTGATGGCACGGTCGATCAGCAATGTCGTGCGTTGCTGAATCGTCTCCTCGTTCCAGTGTTCTAGCTCGGCAAGGGACCAATTCAGATACAGAGGGCTATGCGCGAAGCCGCCTTCGGAATGATTGCGTTTCTGTAAGAATGGGTGATCACTGAGTTCGGAATTGTAACGTGTCAGGGTCAGATTGCCGATGGTGTGCAGGTAGCGTTCCTGCACCTCTTTCCAGTTGAGACCAAGCTCTTGCTGCCACTCGGACGAAAGATTCTTGTTTTGTGGTAGAATATGCTCAATAGTATAGTCTTCTACAAAAACATGATCTTTGCGCTCAAAGTTCTCCAGATTAGCAAGCAGATAATTACGATAAGGATAGTTATACACGTCTTTTACAACAAAAGCGGCGCGGAACTCGTCATCACGTGGGAAACGTGCGCTGGCCGCCTTGCTAAGAAAGGCCGCTTTGAGGTTCGTCACGTAATGCACCTTATCGATTTCACGAGCTAGCGTGGCAAAGACCTTATTCAAGCCGTTCGTCGGGATACCACAGATGGAGCGACGGAAGACATACGCCTCGACCAGACCAAATATTTCTAGTAAGTCGTTGTCT
>JAJZEJ010000596.1 GCA_021828635.1 Chloroflexota bacterium | reverse complement strand
AAGGGTTAAAGTGACAATAGACGGAATATTGACCAGTAGATCAGCTGTTGTACGTCCTAAAAGATGACGCAAACCATAGCGAATCGGTAAAATACCTTGCAAAATACTGATGATGCTGGATACTTGCGTTGCTGTTCCTGCTCCAGGAAGTGGTGCTTCTGTGTTGAGCAAAGTTCGTCCAGCTAACAGACCCAGGCCAAGTACTGCACCAGTAACACGTGTCATGCCCTGAATGAGAGGTCCTGGATCAAGTGGATGGGATGGCCGATCTTCACCAGATAGGTCCGGCAATTCAACGCCCTCTATCTCAGCAAGCAAATCATCCAGGCTGGTTTCATGTTCTGTAAACTCAACCAGCACGCGCCCCGTAAGCTGATTGACATGCGCTGTTACGCCTGGATAGCCTTCAAGTTGCTCAAGTACACGAGCTGCCACATGAGGGTCTCTATCCAGGCCACGCACAGGAATACGTACCCGTATCTTCTGCCCCTCGCGTTCATGCAATGTATGCGGACGAGGAGGTTCTTTATCAGGTAGACCTGTTGTCTCAAACTGTAGGCTCTTGAGTAGGACCGTTATTTTCTGCTCATTGGTCTGAGCGGGATCGAACCGTATGAGAGCATTACCTGTCACCGCGTTTACCTGCACATGCTCAACACCAGCAATCTGTCTTAATTGTGTTTCAACCTCTTTCTTACCCTGACCGGACCACCCTGGTAGATGGACACGTATTCTTCCAACGACTGCATTGTGAAGAATGACAGGGGATTCCACAAACGCAACACTCATGTATTGACCTTTCCAACCCTTTTTAGCCAACTAAAACCTGTATGATAGAAGGAGCTACACTTTCTTCGCCCCTTACTTATCTCTGTGTTCTACTCGCGCTTTTGCTGTCTCTTTTGTGCTTCTTTCCCTCTGGCTACCTCGTTTTCGGTGTTGCCCTTGTGTCTCGTCTCCTTTTCTTGCCCTCGTTTTCTGTTCGGTAGATGCTTTTCTTTCAGGTACTTCCCCCTGGCCTGACTCCCTCTGCCTCTGTCGTTCTCCGCCTCGCCTCTGAATATCCTGAGCTTCAGCCCAAATATCCTCGGCCTCTTCACGCATACGAGCCATTAAACGTTGTACTCGCAAACTACTAACAGATGCAGTTGCGCTAATACGCTGTGTCCAGGTATCAACAATGACCTCAGCCCTGGTGATTCCAGGAGCATTGTTTAATGGTGTTTTTTGGTCTGTATGTGCGGCTCCATTGTGTGCCTCAGCTCGCGCCTCCTCTTGTTGAGATGGCTGGTCCATACGATCAGCTTCGGCGCGAATCGAGGAAACCGTTTCCTGTAGACGTTGACGTGCTTGCAACGCAAAGATGGCTAGGCGTTGCCCAGTACGATCAAGAAGTTCTTCCGCACGTACTGTGGCCGACAGAGTAGACTGCTCTCCCTGGGGCGTTTCCATTACTGTTGTCCTCCAGGATGCTCCTGTTGCTCTTCTTCCATTTGGGTAGCATCTCGATGTTTGCCGCCGTTCATTCCCGTAGCAGTATCGCCATTATGTGACATTGCAGATTGCGCCTGCGCCCATGTTGTCTTCGTTGCTACACCGGCAGTTACACCTGCACGTTGCAACCCTTGACCAAGATTGCGTCCAGCCGTCGAGAGAGCATCGCCCGCGACAAGCACTCCCGCCAATCCATAAACAGCCCCTTTACGCAAGATTTGTCTGCCCCGTGGAGAGAAAATGGCCGCCGCCACAACAGCCGTTACCGCTATTTCAGGCTCCAAATAATCGTCTAATGCCATCACATATATCCTTCCATTACACTATTATAGAGGTGTTACTAGTTGGTACATGATACCCCCTACGGCATGGTATCACGCACAATACCAACCACAAGTTTCACACAACATGGGTATTAAATACACGTACAAACTCGGGAGAAGTTACATAGTATGTTAGCCTCCTGAAAGACGTGAATATCTGGAGATGAAAGAGCTAGAGGCTCATGCGAGTCTCTAGCTCCCTTCAACTATGAGACGCTACAAGCCGACCCATTGAGCGTAAATGCAGTTGGGTTAGCATTACTACCACTCCAGGAGGCATTGAAGCCTATAGCGGTAGAGGAGCCAGGTGCAATGCTACCATTATAGCTAAGATTCGTGGCTGTTACCTGCTCTCCTTGCTATGGATACATCTGATTCAGTGCGGGCATCACTTCTTCAATCAGCATTTTGAGCGTGGTGAGTTTGGGGAAGCCAGCCGTACTAAGCATAAAGTAGTTGACCCCTAGTTCGACGAAGGGACGCATCTGCTCGATTACCTGGGCAGGTGTGCCAACAAAGCCATTCATGGCCTTTGTCTGGTTCCCTCCGATTGTTTCCACCTCAGCCTCTGTCGATGCGCAAGCCGCGCCACCGAACCAGGTACGCCGCAATGTCGCTGGTTCGCGCCCTATCGTTGCGCAGGCTTGTTCACACTGAGCTACCAGTGCGCGATAGGTCTCAATAGTAGTCCAGGAAACGTTCCACCAATCGGCGTATTTCGCGGCGAGACGTAGCATACGCGGCTTGAAAGCACCAACCATAACCGTAGGGACGGGATTTGGTTTTGGTTCACACCAAGCATCGACAACCTGATAGTGTTTACCATGCACCGTCGCCCGTGGCTCGTGCCAGAGCGCGTGAACGATTTGTAGCGTCTCATCTAGCTCTTCCACGCGCATTCCCGCCGACGGAAAGGGATAGCCGTAAGCCAGATACTCATCTTCTTTCCAGCCTGCTCCAATACCCAGGATAAAATGTCCGCCACTCATATATTGGAGTGTTGCGCCCATCTTGGCAAGCAATGCTGGATTGCGAAAGGATTGGCAGAGTACTGCATGTCCAAAGTCAAGCTGTGGATAGAGTGCGGCCAAGTACGTGAGCATCGTCCAGCCTTCCATTAAAGGACTCTCGCCAAATTGTAGATGGTCCACGACCCACAGTGAGTCCACATGCCCTTCAGCTAACTGTACTCCTTGATTGATCGCTGCTAAAAAATCTTTGCTTGTCATGGCATTGCGCGGGCCACCAGAAAGCGACCAGCCAAATTGAATGCGTGCCATAGAAATGTTATCCTCTTTTCCTAACGTTGTTGAATACCACCACTTACCACACCTACCAGCCTACCACTAACATCATCGTATCACAAAATCTTTCTGTGTTCGGAACAAAAGGCCA
>JAJZEJ010000764.1 GCA_021828635.1 Chloroflexota bacterium | reverse complement strand
CTATCTATTTAGCTGTTTCCCACGAGTCAGGCAGCCAATGACTGAACATGTACCAGGAATGGGCGTGGGTCTCTATTTAACACAAAAACTGGTAGAGGCGATGCATGGACATATTACACTACAGAGCAACGAAGGGCAAGGCACCAGCATTACCCTCACGTTTCCTACCATGTCAGAAGAACACTCCTGACACGCAACGGGAGGCATCCATCACAAATTTTATACGGAGCGTTAGGGGAATATTGCCATGCGTGTAGGATTGCTTGAAGACGACATCGCTACGCAGGAGATGTTCCTGCTCGTGCTGCAAGAGGAAGGCTACACCGCCGTCAACTACAGCAACGCCGAGGAGTGTCTGGCCGCTCTCGGCGTGACAACATCTGAAATCACACAGTCGCCTATCGATGTCATGCTTACCGATTGGCGTCTCGGTGGTTCTTTCACCGGTGTCGAGGTTATTCGTCAGCTTCGCCGTACTCCTCATCTGCAAACACTACCAATTATTTTAACTACAGCAGCCACTGTTAATGCCACTGAGATGGCTGAACTCAGGCAATTGCAAGTGGCTCTGTTAGAAAAACCTTTTTCAGTTGATGAGATCAGTCAACTTATCAAACAACTTGTCTCTTCTCCACCCTCGAACTTATCAAAATAATTTTCGTAGGGGTGTGATAAATCACACCCCTACGATTTCAACAGCCATTGATTCACCTTTGAGGCGAGCCGGTAGTACCACCGGTTCGCCTCATCTTTTGCAATTGCTCTTTATGCATCACCTAGAGCCATTCTAGCTTAAAAATAAGCCTCTCTATAGCAGGGGCTTCTTACCTGTTCTAAGTTGTTTCTGAGTAATATTAAGCCAGACATGAGCATGGGGACGCTTTTTAGCTCATCTTTTCCTTAGAAAAGGTTGAGCCTACCTTAGAGAAAGCTGAAACTTTTTATGGATGACTTGTACTCGGCAAATCTACCTGTTATGCTTTCTTTGGTGATAACATCAGGGTAAATTCGTTGTCACTACACGGAAAATTGAGACCTATTTGGGTAATGAACACAAATAGGATATATGGAAACTCTCAGGAGGAGAAAGAGCAATGGAAGGTCAAAAGGGTCGCGGTAGAGGTTTTGCATCGATGAGTCCAGAAAAGAAGCGCGAGATTGCTAGCAAAGGCGGCAAAGCTGCGCATGCTCTCGGTACGGCTCACAAGTGGACCAGTGAAGAGGCCCAGGCTGCTGGGCGCAAAGGTGGCTCTATCAGCCGCCGCCGCTCAAAGTACAGCGCACAGCAACCCAGCGTTCAAGCGTAACAGTACCCCCTAAACCATAGGGCTGGCTTCATGCCAGCCTTTTGAATTTTAACGAGATACATGAGTTTTTAACAAGTAAAGCGTACTAAAGAGTGCATTTATAACAAATAAGCCACCCGTGGGTGTATGCTCACGGGTGGCTTATTTTTATGGCAAGGCCACGTAAAGGGTAGGATCAACCCAAATATTGTTGACCATCACCATAAAGTGTACGTGCGGACCTGTTGAAGCTCCTGTCGTACCTTCATAACCGATGATTTGTCCCTTCGTGACGTTCTGCCCTCTTTTAACGATATAGTGATCCATATGGCCGTAAATCGTGGCAATATAGTGGCCATGATTGATTTTTACTGCCCAACCCAGGCCAGACCAGTCCCACCCAACCCAGATCACCTGCCCGCTATCCGCCGCCGTGATCGGCGTGCCATAGGGGGCGGCCAGATCAATGCCACTATGTGGACGAATGCATCCACACCATGTCTGGTACTCAGGATGAGCGAAGGCTTGCGTAATGACGGCACCGATAATTGGCTTCTGCATCACACCTGTTCCCATGACTCCACTGGCGGTCACTGCTGTGGCGCATGTTCCCCAAATATCTGTTCCACCACAATAGCCCTCGCCTGTCATCAGGTCAGGCGTCGGCGTCGGCGTTGCCGCTTGCGCTGGTGGATGAAAGTTCGCCAATGTACTGCCCTGATCGATGAAACTACCCAACGATTGAAGCACGCTGTGTGATGACCCATTCGCCAATGGCGTAATAAAGAGGGCCAACGCCACAATGATGCCCAAACAGCTTGCCAGAATACCCATCAGTGTTCCCCGCCGACGCCGACGCTGTACCGGCGAAGGTGCAGGAACACGCGCACGCTTCTCGGTCGCGGGAATTACTGTCGGTAGCCTGCTCGCGGTACGTTGTAATGTAAGTTTCCTGGTCGTTGTATCAGTATCCACATACATCAACGAACCAGTAACAACCTCGCTAGTAGCTGGCAACATGGACGAAACTGGCACGTGTTCCAACGTCGGTTGCGCTCCACTAGAAGAAAGCGGCTCTGTGGTAGGCTGTGAAGCCTGTGAAGCTCGAAGCGATTGTGTCACATTATCATGAGACGATGACGGCATACATAATCCTCAAATCACTACAATAATAGCTGTGCTTTGAAAAGAGCATACAGTAATATTTCTGCTCTCTCAAGCGGTCAAGCAAGAGAATAGGTAAAAAGGCTAGTTGCTTTTCACATATCTCCACCACGCCCCATCTCAACACACCCCAATACACCTCGATACTCCCCGATACATCCCGTACTGCCATGTTCAGCATTGTATCTTTCTGTTTCTCTTTGCTTGTTAAAAGCAACTCGCTCTATGCTGCTTTTTGTTACAAAAGGATGACCTGTATAGTACTTTTTGAATATTGCCCTGAATGGCGCTGGTCAGTACCCAAACACTGCTGTTATAATGGCGTTCAAGAGTCATGCTATAGAATATGAGACGGTGGATCAGGAGGACTGAGCTATTTCTAACAACAGAAAACACATCACAGCCACCGTTGTTGCAGACAAGCCACGCGCATCACATGGAAGCAGTGCGCAACGGCCTACAAAGGGCTGGAAAATGCCCTGGCGTATGCGCGGAATGCGTGCCTTTCGGTTTCAGCTCAAAAATTTTCTCTTTAGTCCTGACATGGCGCAGCGCCGTTTCAGCATTGTTGAAGGCGCGGTACTGCTCACACTGGGCATCCTGGCTTCACGTGGCCTCGGTGTTGTGCGCCAGACCATTTTCAACGACCTCTTCGGCACAGGCCCATCCGCCAATGCCTACTACGCCGCCGCCAATCTGCCCGACACACTCTTTGAACTCATCGCGGGTGGGGCGCTAACCCACGCCTTCATTCCTGTCTTTT
>JAJZEJ010000789.1 GCA_021828635.1 Chloroflexota bacterium | reverse complement strand
GTCCGGTGGTGCCAGAAGTGTAGTTGATCGAGATTGTCTCCTCTTCATCTTCCAGCCAGCTCACCACATCCTCCGGCGTTCCCTGCGCCAGAAATGCCTCGTAGGGGTCATCTGGCTGATCGCTATCGTCGATGCGCACAACCTGAATGCCTTCCAGATTGAGTGGCTTAATCAATGGTTCCAGTTCATAATCAACGAATAAGAACTTAGAGCCGGAGTGCTGAAGGATGTATTCGATTTCCGACGTACTCAGCCGCGTGTTGATCGCTACCAGAATGCCACCAGCCGCAGGCACACCGAAATGTGCCTCTAGCATGGCTGGAATATTCTGGCACAGAAAAGCGACACGATCATGCTTCTGCATGCCGACCGCACGTAAGGCCGAGGCCAGCCGATTGACGCGCTCACCAAACTGACGATACGTGTACTTGCGCTCTCCATGTACAATAGCGATCTTCTCAGGAAAAATAAGGACACTCCGTTGTAGAAAGCTCACTGGCGTAAGCTCGGTTCGATAGATTCTCTCTGTCATCGCAAATCCTCCTTCATAGTACGTGCTGAACTATATTCTCTATTATACGTTTAACCGAACAATTGGAGTAGGGGCGTCATTCATGACGCCCAATAGACATCAACCTAAGAAGTCAGCGAAGGGATTCAAACTCCGAACCAAGCATGAAAGACAAAAAGGCTATTCTCTAGATAAAACAGACCATTTCTGGCATGATGGGAAAAATCAATCTCCACCCAGAAAGGGTCTGTAAATGAAAACAGTAGCACAAAAGAACGAGATCGTCCAGATCGAGGAACTCGAACAGGTTGTCCAAAGGTTGTTGACCCAAACCGCGAACGACTTGGCCCGCGAAACGAAATGTGTGCAACGAGCCTCCCCGTTGACAGGAGCGATCTTTGCCCAAGCGTTGATTTGGGGATGGCTGGCCTGTCCTGATGCGAGTTATACGCAATTGCAGCAAATGGTGGCGTTACGTGGGTGTGAGGTGAGCGCCCAAGCGTTAGAACAACGCATGACCGAGCAAGCAGCGGATTTCTTGCTCTCCTTGTTGCATGCCTTCCTTGCAGAAGCGATGCGCGGGGAAGAGGTGCAAAATGAGGTGATAGGACGGTTTAGGGGAGTGTATCTGCAAGATGGCACCATCATCAGTTTACCGGAGAGCTTGAGCGGGATATACCAGGGATGCGGGGGGAAAACAGAGGAAAGCGGCAAGAGTGCGCTGCGGGTGCAGGTTCGCTTAAATATGCAAACGGGTGAATTACAAGGGCCGTGGGTGCAAGAAGGGCGAGCCTGTGAGCGCAAGAGCGCAGGAAGTGTGGAAGCGGTGCCGTTGTCGGCAGGCTCGCTCTTTGTGGCGGATGCAGCGTACTTCACGTTTCATACCATGAGGGAACTGAGCGAACACCAGGTAGGGTGGTTGACGCATGCGAGAGCGGATGTGACAGTGGTAGATGCACATGGGGTGAGACAGTCGTTGATAGAATATCTCAAGCGACGAATGGAACAGAAAGTGATTGATGAGTGGGTGACGATTGGTAGCACGAATCCCACCCGCCAAAAGGTGCGGCTGATAGCTTTTCGTGTGTCTAAGGAGACAGCGCAACGGCGACGCGAGCAGGCGGGCAAGAGGACGAAGGCGCGAGGCAAAGGTTCACGTCGGGATGTGCGCGTGGGCAAGAAGCATGCGCGTCCGGGGAAGGATGGGCATCATCGTTGTCATCCAAGCAAAAAGCGTCTTGAACTGAGCGAATGGACGATTGTGTTGACGAATGTGACAGAAGAGCGTCTCAGTGCTGAGGAAGCACGGGCCTTGATGCGCTGCCGTTGGCAAATCGAGTGAGTGTGGCGTTTGTGGAAAGAGCGAGGGCAAGTTGATATTTGGCGGAGTGAGAAAGAAATGCGTATTCTTTGTGAAATCTATGCGAAACTGCTTGGAATGGTGATTCAGCATTGGCTGATGATTGTGGGATGTTGGCAGGAGCCTCATCGTAGTCTCGTCAAAGCGAGTTTGGTGGTCAAATTGCTGGCTCCCAGTTATGCGTTGACGTTGGATGGCCCTGTTTGCCTGCATGATGTGATTCTGGCAGGCAAACGGGCTATGGCTCGCTCAACGCTGAATACGTCTCGAAAACGGCCAAGCACAGCGGACTTGTTAGAACACCCCGCTCTTACGGCGGGCTTAGGTTGATGCATATTGGGCGTCATTCATGACGCCCTGTGAGCGGATCGACGGGCAAGCAGGGCGTCATGAATGACGCCCCTACTCCCAAAATCACCCGAAAGAATGTTGATCCGCAATTTCTTTGATGCGCCTTGCCAATTTATTGAGATGCATTCCCATCATCACCCCTCCACAAGCTTCTCATCTCTTCACTGGTCGTGAGCAACTCGTCTAGCGTTCCTTGCGCGTCGATCTTGCCATCCTTGAGAACGATGATGTGATCGGCACGTTGCAGAACGGTGCGCCGATGCGTGACGACCAGACACGTTCGGTCAACATGCTCAAAGAGGCGTTGCCAGAGCGTATGCTCGGTCTCGATATCCAATGCGCTAGAGAGATCATCAATGACCAGCAACTCGCTATCCCGTACAAGCATGCGTGCTACCGCCGTGCGTTGCACCTGCCCGCCGGAGAGCTTGACGCCACGTGTCCCCACCAGTGTTTTCAATCCCGCTTCTAGCGTCTGCACGTCATCTTCCAAAACAGCGCCGCGCACGGCTTTGGCGAGAGCCGCAGGATTGTCGGGAAGTCCCAGGAAGATGTTCTGCTTGAGCGTTTCACTGAAGAGACGTGGTACCTGCGCTGTATACGCCACGCGAGGCGGTACAAAGAAAGATGCTGCATCGTCCACAACATAATTGTTCCAGCAAATCTCGCCTGCTTCCCGTGGTAGTAGGCCCAGGAAGGTTTGCAGAAGGGTTGTTTTGCCAGCACCAACGCGACCCGTTACCACTGTCAGCGTGCCGCGTTGCAAGTGCAGGTTCACGTCGGTGATACCGCGCCCCGACTGCGGGTGGCAATATGTTAACCCTCGTGCTTCCACGAGGGTTAACGGCTCACTTGCTCTGAATACCGGAGATGGCACCGTGGGCAGAGGTTTATGTAAATGCAGTGGAGTATGCGCTACCAACTCAGTTGGCGGAACATCACCTAGTAAAGCGTTCATGCGGGCGAAAGAGACACCAGTTTGTTGGTAATGGGCCAGAAATCTGCC
>JAJZEJ010000308.1 GCA_021828635.1 Chloroflexota bacterium | reverse complement strand
AGCCAGAGCCTACCAGGTCAGCGATCTCAATGGTCGGCAATGCCTGGTTCACACTGATTCTCATACAGTGCGGTTTGAAGGCTTTCTCGAAGAGGTGGAGGGAACATGCTCTTTGGTATGGGAAGAAGTGGGAAAAACAATAAGGTAGGTGTCGTTTGAAATATTCATTGGGTCAAACGACAGTAGGGAGTATTTATGCGTTATTGGCTAGATTGCGAATTCATCGATGACGGCCACACGATTGATCTGGTGAGCATTGGTATCGTAGCCGAGGATGGGCGGGAACTTTACCTGCAATCAACAGAGTTTGATATCAACAAGGCAAGCCAGTGGGTGCGCGAGAATGTGATTATGCATCTGGATATT
Source organism: Chloroflexota bacterium (assembly GCA_021828635.1). Next base: position 2,862 of record JAJZEJ010000308.1, on the reverse strand, counting down.
TGCCCGCACATCACACAGCCAGCAGGGCCACTCTACTCGCTTGGGACACTCTATGGGGCGCAAGCACAGCATAAAAACGGGCAATGTCTGTTTACTGATGAAACGAAGGGAATGATAGAGGGATACACTGATTGTCCGTGGCGTACCCGTGAGCAGATCAAATGTGAAGTACTGATGTTTCTGGATGCTGAACGCTATGGCTATCCTGAACTGATAGGATGGTGCTGCGCTTATGACTTCGTGGTTCTCTGCCAGCTATTTGGTACCATGATGGATGTCCCACGTTTTGTTCCCCACTACATGCATGACTTGCAACAGGTATTGGATGAGCGTGGCATTGCTGATGATGAGGTACCGCAATCCGAAGGGCAGGCACATAACGCCCTCATAGATGCCCGGCAAATGAAGAGCATATGGAAGATGCTTTACTAACAACGAGAGGTATAGAGAAAATGATGATATTTCATGCTACAGATGGACTATTTTTTACTCGCAATAATAATGGAAGCGTGACCATTACAAAGACGGATGGCAAGAGTGAGGTGGATGGCGGGACTGTGTTTTTTAAGCAATCGCTGGACGCTGGTGGATGGATTTCTGCTGTCCTTAGCATGAGTGCATTTGGCGAGCGTCCTGGCGACTTTTACGCCTGGATGCGTCATCATCATGGCAAGGAAGATATTCTGGCGGGAAAACGTGTCGGCGAAAATCGTGGAGGCAGGAAAACGTATCACGATTACCGTGAATGGTAGGGAGCAAGCAGTAATTGTATGAATAGAGAACAACGGAGAAGAGATGAACGTGCGCAGAGAAGATCAGATAGCATTGCTATGGTCAATATGCGTGACGTTGTTTTCCCGCAGCAGATGACAGCGGCGGAGTGCGAAACTGTACTCTTGCAGCGCCTGAGCGATAACCTCAGAGAAACAGGGCATCCCTTTCACCACCGCACGGCAAATGGGGCCATTGTGCAGCCAGATCCGACGCTGGAGTACTTGCTAGCGAAATTACCGGTGAGCAGGCAACACGATCTGCGTGAGGAATGGCAGCGCAAAGCCAGGCCAGACGCGCCACAGGCCATCTCTGTTAACCGCACTTTCTATGGTGTCGATCCTTACACTCGGAATTAGGTATGGTTTTGCAACTACAATCGAATACAGTATCAACCCGGAATAATCCAAAAACTATGTCATGTGACCCAATCTATCGGTTTTATTGTTATCAATGCCGTGCACTTATCTGTTTGCAGCATGTCTGTACACCGGATACTCTGACCGAACTGCGCTTTGTGGCGCTCTGGCCGCGCTGTCTGGATGCATCGGTGCCACTGATACTCGAGAAAGATATGCTTTGCTGGCGCTGCTTTGACCGGCTCTATCCTGGGGCGCTTATCGCGGGCTTGGGCCAGCGCGAAGCGGTGCCTGAACACTGTGAGGTCTTTATATGATGACTGGAGTCTTGCGCCTGGTGGTGGCGCGTGACAAGAGTCCTGAAGAGGTGGTAGCTTCAGGCCAAATGATGTCTCTTTTACCTCAGCGTTGCGATCGTACCTTGTTGGGTTGGTGGCGTATCGATATTGTGGTAGGCAATAGTATCCCTGAACAGCTCTGGCGGGAGGTCATTTCTGCCTATGCGGATGGCCTGATTGATAGAGCCTTCTTCGCCAGTAGTGATGGTCCTGGCTACCGCGATATACGTGATCTTCGTCGCCGTCGTCTCTGGTGGCGATTTCGGTAGGAGTGTCAGTACAAGAGGAGGGATAATCTATGTTTGTCTATATCTGTTTGAAGTGTGGCACCTGGCAGTTTTCGCTAGGCATTGAAGAAATCTTTGGGACGCTCAAAGCCAGGCCAGGCGAGACAGTCAGGCAGTGCAATGAGTGTAACCAGCCTATGTATCGCGTGGCCTGTGATGATCGGCTACAAGTTCAGAATGTGGTTACAGGCAACGCACATATTCTTGACAACGAATGTGGACAAAATGTGGAAAACTGCGGATGACAACGCGCTGTGGAGTATGGCGGCAGGATCAGCTCTGGACGGGATGTCTGCGACGTGGATTGCGTGGTCTCACCCTACATTCATGCGACAGATAGAGCAACAGACGCCGATCCATTATCTGCGCAGTTTCATGGCAGAGTGCTACGCAATACAGGTTCGCTTTGAGGTTCTTTGTTCGCTGCTGGCAGTGTTAGATATTGATCCAGTGTGGGTCTATCGCCGACTCTCGGCGGAAGAAACAGCCCACCCTACCTTACAGCCATTCTTCTCAGCCTTAGTGGGGCCGAGGTATCAGGAGGTGTCATTGGTATGATACACGCAAACGTAAAACCTGGTTTGCAGATCGATGCACTAAAAGGGGGTGTGCCTCTCATTCGTTTCCGCGACAGCTTTGGACGTCCTTGCTCTTTGCAAGAGGCGAAACTGGGCTTGCTGCCCGCGATCTGGCTAGGACTGAATGAGATGCGTATGCACCTGGACCAGAAAGGCGTGCGACAGATTTTGCCGTTATTGCAGCACTTCGTCGAGACAGGACAGCTTCAACATCTGGCAAGTTCCATGCAGGCAACACAGGAAACATCGCTGCCATCGCCTGACGGCGGTGGTATCAGTTTGGCCGATGTCGAATTTATGGTCCGTGGCCATGAAGCCGAGGCGCTGCACCAGTTGCTCTTACTGTTGCACCAGGCGCGGCAAGATGCTGATCGGCAGCGCCAGTTCCTGGCTCGTTGCCGGATACTTTTGGAGAAGCCGTCACAACAGATCGCTAACTGCGAGTATGACGATTTCTGGCAAGGCTGCCAGAATGAATGCGACGCGCTACTCAAAGAAATGGCGGAATACGATGAACGATAGACGAACA
>JAJZEJ010000020.1 GCA_021828635.1 Chloroflexota bacterium | reverse complement strand
CGATGCATATAGAACAGGGCGCGGACGTGGCGCGGGATTTTGTGATGCGAACGGTGTTGCCGATGGTCGAATATGTTAGCCAGCAGAAGTTGGATACCAACCCAAAGGGACGCCTACAAAAGATTGTCTTGCAGCGTTCGGGCAGTTTGCCCAGGTATCGCGTGCTGGAGCAAAGTGGCAGTAATAATGATCGCGTCTTCGTTGTGGGCGTCTTCGAGCGGGACTTTCTGCTCGGCGTAGGCAAGGCATCGAGCATTAAAGAGGCCGGGCGGCTGGCCGCGCGTGAGGCGCTAGAGATGCTCCTGCATGATGAACAGTCATAACCCGTAGGGGCGTGATTTATCACGCCCTGTGAGCGGATCGGCGGGCAACCAGGGCGTGATTTATCACGCCCCTACGAAATCTATGGCATTCTTAGGGTAAAAAGAGTAAGCAAAATATGGTGGAAAAGTATCCTCTAAGCTGGTACGAGGCGAGTTTGCCCGCCTGTGAACGCAAGCAGCGTGGTCACTTCTCGACGCCGCCCTGGCTAGTGGAGCGTATTTTAGATGCCTGTGGCTACACGCCTGAACGCAACCTGTCCACACAACGTGTGCTTGACCCCGCCTGCGGCAGTGGCAATTTTCTGATTGAAGCTACTCGCCGTTTACTTACCAGCATGTTAGAGCAGAGAACGGCCCATGTGTCTGAAAAAATATACAGGCAGGCATTGTACAGAGTACAAAGCAGTATCTGGGGGCTTGATCCTGATCCTGTAGCCTGCTGCATGGCGCAGATGGGCATGGGCGAGGTCGCTAGCAATGTACTTGGCGAATCTTACCGGCCACGTCGTTCCTCACCGTTATCCTTTCATATTCATCAGGCCGACGGTCTGGCTGTGCCGTGGGATGGCTACGAGGGCGTGGATCTCTTTCTTGCTAATCCCCCGTACTTAGCATCTAAGAATAGTGATCTGAGCGGCTATCGCTCTGCGCTACAGCGTGGTCCGACTGATAGCTATCTATTATTTCTTGAACTGGCCTTGCGAATAGTGCGCCCTGGCGGCTGGCTGGCACTTGTTTTGCCGGACCCTGTGTTGGCGCGTATCAACGCGAGCAGGGAGCGGCAACGTCTGTTGGCCGAGACGAGCGTGCAGCAAATCTGGCATCTGGCGCGTGTTTTTGGCGCACAGGTCGGCGCGGTCGTCTTGATTGCGCAAAAGCGTTCACCTGAGCGGAATCATCAGATCATGTGGTTGCGGCAACGCTGGCAGGAGGGCCAGCAACTTGTGCCAACGCGCACAGTCGCGCAAACTCTGTTAGCAGAACAGCCACACGCTGAGTTACGCTACCTGCTTGGCGCTCACCCTGCTTCTTTGCCAGCACGGTTGCATCATTATCTCTGTACTGTTGAAAACACTCCTGAGTGTGAGCAACATTTCGTCAAGCTGGCACAACTCGTAGAGGTACATCGCGGCGAAGAAGTGGGTAAGGATCATAGCGCCTTGCTGGCTGAGCGATCAATAGATGATGCGGCGGAATATTATCCTGTTTTGCGTGGTGGTAGCGAACTGAAACCCTATGCATTTGAGCAGAGCCGCTACTGGCTAGAACGTCAGCAAATTGCCAAGCCTCTGCGGCGCTACACACAGCCGAAATTGCTGGTCGTCAAGAGTACACCGTATGTGCAAGCCGCATTGGACATGCAACAACACGTCGTCTTGCAAACGCTCTATCTGCTGATCCTACGTGATTCATCACATCCGCTGACCCCCCGTGTAGGGACCGATGTATCGCGTCCATCTTGCCCACCTATCCCAGGACGCAATACATCGGTCCCTATAGAGGGGATTGTTGAGGTTGATGAACTGTATTTTCTGCTAGCCCTGCTCAATTCGCGTCTGTTGCGTGAATATGTGTATGCGCTCTATACAGCCTATAAATGGGTGCAGCCACAGATCGAACAGCATGTGCTGTCCCATTTGCCAATCCCGTGTGCTGAATTGATAGATGTTGACACAAAGCGCGAGATTATTGCTCGTGCGAAGTTATTGGAGCAACATGCCCATGCGTGTCTCTCATGCCAACAGCATGGTCAATGCACCACTGTAGGGGCCGATGTATCGCGCCCGTTAGATGAATGCGATCATGCAGAAGGGGTAGGGACCGATGTATCGCGTCCGCAAGCCGCCGAATCGTGTTCGGGAGATACCAAAAAAGCGGTTGATAGTGCTATGATTATTACAAATGAGGATACACAACGTCTGTGTTATCACAGACAAGCCTATCACGCACTCTATGAGCAACAGGAGCGTGCGATCTGTGCGCTCTATGAGGGAATTTTGCAGCATTCAGAACATATGGGACAGACAAAACAGATAGACAAAGGAGTCGTACATTATGGCTGATCGTCCGATACGTGTCCTGGTGGCGAAACCAGGGCTGGATGGGCATGATCGCGGTGCAAAAGTCATTGCGCGTGCCTTGCGTGACGCCGGTATGGAGGTGATTTATACCGGTATTCGGCAGACGCCGGAAATGGTCGTTGAGGCGGCCATTCAAGAAGACGTAGATGCAATTCTACTGAGCATTTTGTCCGGCGCACACATGGCCCTCTTTCCGCGTATCATGGAATTATTGAAAGAGAATGATGTCGATGATGTGCTGATCGCGGCTGGCGGCATTTTGCCGGATGAAGATGTGCCAGCGATCAAGGCGCTAGGCATTCGAGGTTGTTTCGGGCCGGGTACCTCGACCGACGAGATTATTCAATTTGTGCGTGAGAATATTCATCCCGACCGCCTCAAGGTTGAAGCATAATAACAGGTGGAGCTTTGCAGAATATCGTAGAACGCCTTCTCAGCGGCGACCGACGCGCCCTGGCCCGCATGGTAACATTGATCGAAAACGAGGTTCCCCAGGCGCAAAACTATCTGGCCGAACTGCATCAGCACGCTGGTAAAGCGCATATCGTTGGTGTGACCGGCTCGCCAGGAGCGGGCAAAAGCACGCTGGTGACGCAACTGGTGCGCGAGTTGCGCCGACGCGAGTGCAAAGTAGGCATTATCGCCGTTGACCCAACCAGTCCCTTCACGGGCGGCGCGATACTTGGTGATCGCATTCGCATGATGGAGCTAGCTGGTGATCCGAACGTTTTCATTCGCAGCATGGCGAGCAGGGGCAGTCTCGGTGGTCTCTCATCCTCGACCCGCGACGTGGTACGGGCAATGGATGCCGCCGGTTATAACGCTA
>JAJZEJ010000822.1 GCA_021828635.1 Chloroflexota bacterium | reverse complement strand
ATCACGCGCTGGCTGGCTATCCCGTGCTAGTGACACCAGAAGCGGCGCGTACCTTCGATGATGACCTGACAATGGTTGAGAAGATGGGTTTTACGCTCATTGATCAGCAAGAAGTAGCTGAGCGTGCGCTGCAATCTGATCTGGTGCATATCGAGATGCAAGATTTTGATGCTCAGGCCATTATTACCGCTTTACAAGCCTTTGATGTCGATCCCCATGTTGATGCGCTGGCAATTGCCGCTTTCGATCACGGAGCGGCTCCTCCAGGCATCAGTGACCGTCGGTTCCGCTTTGATTTCATCGAACGTACCGTCAAAAAACAGCCTATGCCCAGCGCCTTCGCCTATATGTTGGCCGAGGTGCCTGCTGAACTAACGCGCTTGCGGGCAATTGCCACCAGCGCCAGTCGCTATCTACATTTGAGCCACTCTGCTGGACATACGCCCTTGCTACTGATGGATACTGGTTCGGCGGCTGTGCTAGGTGCGTTAGAGGATCCTATTGTGCGTGACCAGCGTGAAAGTCTGCTCTGTAATATTGGCAATTTTCACACGCTCGCTTTTCACCTGTTGGATGGGCATATCGTGGGTATCTTCGAGCATCATACTGGCGAGATCAACCGTGCGCGGCTGGAAGAACTGCTGGTCAAACTAGCCAATGGTACGTTAACGAACGATGAAGTTTTTGCTGATAGTGGGCATGGTGCGCTTGTGTTGTCTGATGAAGTATGTGACAAGGGAAGCAACGATTTTCCGTTTTTGGCTGTGACAGGACCACGGCGTGCCATGTTACGTGGTTCGGAGCTGCATCCCTACGAAGCGACACCCCACGGGGATATGATGTTAGCCGGGTGTTTTGGCTTGCTGCGTGCTTTTGCCAGCCAGCGCCCCGATCTGGCACCTTTGATTGAACCATCCTTGTTGCCCTCAAAATGAATCAGGCTAAATTTGGTGGTGTAGCGCGTTTGGTGCGGGTACGGCGTGGGATTGTTGCGGTTGCTGGAGAGGATGTTTCGTGCTGCATGATCTGGAGGCGTGAGACTTTTTCCTTGATGAGCGCGATTTGCGAGTGGATGGCCTGACGTGATTGCTGGAGTTTGCGGGCGATTTCGGAGGGGCGTTCGTTGCTGACTAAGTATCGACAGATGGCGGCTTGTCGTTCGGTTAAATTGACTGCCGGGCTATTGAGGGCCATACTAGCCATGTCTTCTAGTTTGCCATACTTGCTGCGGCGGTAGTCGTCCAGATCATCGGGGGAAAAGAGCCAGCGATCAACAACGCGGACACCGGGAATGCGGCCAGCCTCCACCAGGTGCATAAAATGCCAGTAACTCAAATCAAGCTGTTTTGCTGCCTCGTGTGTGGTCAGCATACCGTGAAGTTGCTGCAAGTTGCTATGTAGCTCTTCGCTCCTGATAGCCATGTCGGACACCTTTCTACAATCTACTGCATGGTTACAAGTGTCAGGCAACGACGTTTCTTTGTATGTTCATCTATATATTCTTCCACACCTGAATTTCTGGCAAGGTGGAATACCATCAGCATACTAAGTTTTTACAAGTATAGCATATAGTAGGGTCCAGGTGCAAGGATGAGAGAAAGGTTACGGTACCGAAATATCACCAGGGCGGCCTCCCACGAGGTCGCCCAGATATGGAATCGTAGCTGGTGAGCTACGTTAGCGTTTGACGGGGAAGATTTGCTGGATGCGCATGGCGAGCGAGAGGTCGCCGGTAGCCTTGACCTTGCCGGTCATGAAAGCACTCATGGGGTCCAGGCGGCCTTCAGCGATGGCGACCCAATCTTTGTCGGCCATTGCCATTGTCAGGTCAGGCTTTTCGACGCCGCCCTCAATCAGTTCGCAGGACTGGTCCGCAATCTTGAAGGCCCATTTTCCGGCTTCATCGCCGCTGAGATTCCACTGCATAATCTTGTTCATTCCAGCCGCCGCCGTGGGGTTGAACAGTGTCTTCATTGTCTCGAAGGTTTCTGCAACGGTAGCCATTGTTCTAAAACTCCTTGTTACTGATATATTACAGGAAAAGCTCCTGTCGGCACTACTATAGTATAGCATATGAGTCTGACAAGGGGCAGGTATGCCGCTTGCTTGCTATGTTATTAGTATGCACGTATGCTCTCTATCCTATAAACTCTTACGTAGCACAAAACCCATTTGTTGCATGCGGATGAAGCCAAACCATTCGTAGAGATGATGGGCATGGACATTCTCCTCTTGCGTGTTGAGCAAGATGCGCGAGACATGGGCCTGCTGGAAAAAACGTACTGCTGCGGCCATCAGGCGTGCGCCAACACCCTGATGGGAGTAAGATGGGTGAACGGCGATGCGTACCAGGTAGCCAGAGTCGCCATCGAGCGCGTTGAATTGATAACCCACAACTTTGCCGTTAAGTTCCGCAACGACAAAATAGGAATGAGTGGCGGCGATATCCAGAAAACCGGCGGCATTATAGCGCCATAGTTGTTCAAAACAGGCATCCTCGATAGTTAGGAGCGCCGCCATATCGCTTTGTTCTCCCAATTGCAGGTCGCGTAAGCGTACAGGGCGAAGTTGCACTTGCCGGTTGCCCTCTGAAGGGATGCCATAGTCGTATTTGTCATAGGCATAGAGCATACGATGAGGAATGAAGCCACGCATGAGTAGGATAGTGCGCAACCAGTCTTCCTCAGAGTTGTTGCCGGAATAGTGCAGGTAGCGCACGCTTTGTCGCTTTAGCTCGTGCGCCAGTTGTTCTAGCAGCGAGAAAAGCATGCGTTGATAGGCGCGGCTCTCTGTCCAGCTAACGCCAAAGCCTCCAATCCAGGCCGATGGTATGTTGAGGTTTTGTGAGAGCAGAAAGCCGTGCAGCGAGACATCATGCCAGTAGCCAACCGCCGGTGCATGTTGCAGTAAGAACGGCAATTCTTCTCGCGTGAAGCGTTGATACACGTATTCGGATGTATACAGGAGACGCTCAAGCGCCGGAATATCGTGAATAGTTAGTAAGCGAATATGTTCAGGCTGTTGTGCCATAGTTGCCTCATAGCACGCTCAAGAGCTATATCAGATGTGTCATGTTTTAGAGTGTAGCGTCTATGACTGGCTTTCGTCAACCTTCCCGTTATTTTGTACATCATGTTCATCGTGCATATGAGGCTTTTCATCTGCATCTGGCCCTTTGATCTCGCGGCGCAGGCGTTCAATATCGGGTTTGGGGCCATAACGTAGGCGATAG
>JAJZEJ010000211.1 GCA_021828635.1 Chloroflexota bacterium | reverse complement strand
CGGTGGCGAGCTAGCACAGGGCTTCAGCAGTATTCATACGGCACCAGAGCGTAGTCCAGGCGGTATTCCCTATCTCATTGCACCTGGCGTCGTTATGCTAGCTCGTCCACAAATACATATGGAGGGTCTGACCGGCTTTCTAAATGGTTTCGATCCTTCGCTACGTTTCTCGCATTATCTCGATGACCCCACACCCCTACCCGATGGAGCGCAACTCTGCAAAGTCGCGGGTCAGGTCTGCTATATGAGCTTTGGCCCTGGTCACAGCCTCAATGCACAAGCCAAACGTTATTTCGATAATCTCAAATCGTCCGGCCACGGTTCTGTCATTGAACATGCCTGTTTCAGCCTGCTTTTCTACGGCATTTCGCGCAGCGTCACTCATGAATTGGTGCGCCATAGAGCCGGCTTTAGTCTTTCGCAAACGAGTCAGCGGTATGTATCGGGTAAAGTGTTACGCTTCGTTGAGCGACCAGAATATCGCGCCGATGACACGCTACACGAACATTTTCTACAGCGCATCGAGCGTGCGGCCAGCGAGTATGCGACCCTTACCAACAAATTATTGGAGATGCAGCAGGCTGGTGTAAACATTTTGAGCGCGGAGGCACGCACGGACTTACGCAAGAAGGTTCAGCAAACAGCACGCTCTGTATTACCCAACGAGACTGAGGCTCCCATTGTCGTTACAGCGAACGCACGGGCATGGCGTCACTTCATCGAGATGCGGGCCAGTTCCCATGCCGAAACCGAGATACGTGAGCTAGCTACCCGTGCTTTTCTCTGCCTGCGCCAATGCGACAACGTGCTTTTCGACGACTACAGCCTTGAACACCTCAGCGATGGTACTTTTGTCGTTACAACCGCGTATCGTAAGGTCTAACACATTTAGATTTACCACAACTCTCGGCGATACAAACGCAGACCTGTGGGTGCTGGCTCATCGGTTGGCAACATCTCACAACGAGCGGCCAGGCGCGGTGAAGCAGGATCAAGGACAGGCAGCAAAGCTTCAAAATAAATGGGCTGACCTGCCTGCTCCGCCTCAAACTCAAATTCTGCCGCCAGCATACGTGCGCGATTAAGAGCCGCCACGAGTAGCAACCGACCGCCATTGTGTCGCCGATGTTCAGGATGCACGGTTCCCATACAACGTAGATGATAGGCCCGATCATCATATTGCACTTCGATAGTAGTGTAGCCAACCACTTCGCCCTCGATACCATCCAGCGTACCAGCCTGCCCCCAGGTATTCAATTCGTCGTCATCATCGCGTATCACAAACACATTCGCCTTCGACTCATGGGCAACATTATCCAACCAGGCCATAAGTATATCGACGCTCTCCGGCGCAAGCTGATCGTTCGCTATAGCAAGCTGCTGAAGATGCTCCAACGTTGATACATCTTCAAATCGGTATGTGCGAATACGCATAGTTACATCTACTCCCTCCAAGAAAATATTATCCCATTCTATCACTCAGGAACATACGCAGAGACAAGGGGCAATGGGGCAGGCTAATAGTTGGCGCGACCAGCACGATGTGATATACTAAGCCAACAGGATACTCTTCCAAGAAAGAGAAAGGATGCTTAGGTGGCGAAAGAGCAGTCTTTAGATAATTTATGGTTAGCGCGAACACTGTTTGACCTGGGAGCTGTGAAGTTTGGCAATTTCACCGTCAGCGAATCGGCTGTAAGTTCCCCTGTTTTTGTTAACCCAAAGGTGCTTATCAGTAATCCCATCGCGCTCCGTGTTGCCAGTAAGCTGATGCAACAGGAAATCAATTTGGCGCAATCGTTGCGGCGGCCCCGCGTGCATAGTTTCAATCTCGTGGCAGGCGTTCCCGTTGGCGGCCTGCTATTGGCAACAGCCTATTCACTAGAAACTGACACTTCACTCATCTACGCGCGTATCCACCCGGAAGGCACGGGTAAACGTGGCATTGAGGGTCGCTACTCATCTAGCGATACCGCACTCGTCATCGATGATCTCGTGACACGCGGCAGCAGCATACTGGAAACAGCCGCCTTGCTCGAAGAAAACGGCGTGAAGGTGAGGGATGTGATTGTACTCATCGACCGCGAACACGGTGCGGCAGAACGGCTACGACGCCACGGCTACAATCTCATTAGTATTTTGAAGCTGGATGTGATGCTCAATCACTATATGTCGGAAGGTCTTATCAGCGAAGAGACCTATCGCACCTGCTCCGAATACTTGCGCAGCAAACAGAACGAAGATGCCAATTCCTGAACGAATTTTATATTCTATACGCCTATGATATAGAGCATGATTTATCATACCTCTATATCATAGGCATATTTTTTATGCTGGAGGCACTGTTAATGGCGGTTGCGCACCATTGTGATATTCGCGGCCCGTATCTTCAGCCCGATGCTTGATAATCTGCAACATCGGCTGAATCAGGTCAATCGGCAATGGGAAGATGATCGTCGAATTTTTCTCTACCGCGATCTCGGTTAGCGTTTGCAGGTAACGCAATTGAAGGGCGCTCGGCTGAGAACCAATAATAGCCGCCGCCTCAGCAAGTTGCCTGGATGCCTGAAACTCACCCTCGGCATGGATGATCTTGGCACGCTTCTCACGCTCAGCTTCGGCCTGCTTCGCCATCGCACGCTGCATATTTACCGGTAACTCGATATCCTTGATCTCTACCGCCGTAACCTTCACACCCCACTTCTCCGTATGCTCATCAATAATGGTCTGTAACTCCTGATTGATCTTGTTGCGCTGCGCCAGCAGTTCATCCAGTTCAGATTGGCCCAACACGTTACGTAGTGTTGTTTGCCCAAGTTGTGTTGTCGCCTGCATGTAGTTCATGACATTCACTACAGCCGTAGCAGGGTCAACTACGTAGAAGTAGAGAACCGCCGTCACTTTGATCGTTACATTATCGCGTGTAATTACCTCTTGCGGTGGAACGGTCAGCGTCACGATACGCAGGTCCACTTTAATCATGCGCGAGATGAAAGGCGGCACGAGAAACAGCCCCGGACCTTTCGCCCCTATCAGCCGCCCCAGAATGAAGATCACGCCACGCTCGTATTGCTGCACAACACGGATAGCGGAGAGGAAGAGAAACAGCACGATCAGAATAATGACCGCTACGATAGCCAGAATAATCGTACCCATCGTGTGCCTCCTTCAGGCATACTTAAATTATGACAATGTTTCATAGGGATACGGTGCTTGCTTTTCAAGTGATGGAT
>JAJZEJ010000053.1 GCA_021828635.1 Chloroflexota bacterium | reverse complement strand
TATGTTCCCATCGGCATCTTTCTCAGCACAGGCATCTATTACCTGATTGCCAAAGCGTTCAAGGGGCGCGGCGAATTTCTGACGCAGTTGTACACGACACTGCTGTTCTTAATACCTCTTAATACTGTTACGTTGCTACTCTTCTTGATTCCATTTGTCGGATGGGTATTGGCGTTTGCGCTGGGCATCTACTCCATCTTTCTCTATATCTATATGCTCATGGCGGTGCATCGGTTGAGCGGCGGCAAAGCAACACTGGTTTACTTTATCCCCGTCATCGCAGCTTTCATCCTGATTGCAATTTTCGCTGCATTGTTTGGTTTCCTGATCTACTCGATCATTCATAGCATGCCACAGTCTTACCAGTTGCTCTGGTACAGATTCTCATAGGATCGACAGGAGGCAGGCGGCAGGCGGCGTATATGCCTCCTGCCTGTACAGGCAAGAGGGACTTTTAGGTAAATATTCTCAAGGTTTATTCAAGATTGGCTAGCACAGGCATCCAGGAATAGACAGCGCGTGACCAGCATGCTATGATGAGCAAAAAGAAGATCTGATTGTCTTTTTTACCCTGATAGATAAGAAAAGCGAAGAGGCAGGCAGTTGTGGATACACTTGTAGGCACATATCTTGGCGGCTATAAACTCCAGCGCGTCCTGGGCAGTGGCGGCATGGGTACTGTCTATCTGGCCGCGGACGAGTCTATTGGGCAGCAAGTTGCGATCAAAGTGGTGCGCACTGATGATGCCTCCTATCCTGATGCTACCAACGTGGTTCGTGCGACCGAGCGTTTTCGTCAGGAGGCCCGTGCCGTCGCCACCCTGGACCACCTACATATCCTACCGCTCTACCGCTATGGCGAGGAAGAGACGGAAAGCGGTACACGCGCCTACATGGTGATGCAATATCGCCCAGAAGGCTCGCTCTGGGATTGGTTACGGCGACGTGCGGGCGTCTCATCCGGTGAATCACAACCTACCCCACTACAGTATCCGGCGCATGTTCCGATGGGTTGGCCTATGAAACTGCAAGAGGCAGGCGAATATCTGCACCAGGCAGCTTCGGCCTTGCAATACGCCCATGACAGGGGTATCATTCACCGCGATATCAAACCCGCGAACTTTCTTTTGCGTTTCGACTCCACAGGTGCTTCAGCACAAACAATAGCAGTTTCCCTACTGCTCTCAGATTTCGGGCTAGCCAAATTCTTCTCTGCCGCTTCAGCGACCAGCCACATCTTCGGCACACCTACCTATATGGCCCCGGAACAATTCGATGGCGCAGCCGGACCAGCCAGTGATCAATACGCATTAGCCGTGATGATCTACTACTTCCTGGCCGGTCGTCCACCTTTCGAGGGCGATCCACTTCAACTCATGCATCGCCATCTTAGCGTGGAGCCACCGCCCATTCGCTTGTTCGCGCCCCATATTCAGCAAGGCATTGAGACAGTGCTAAACCGCGCCCTCGCCAAGCAACCACAGCAACGCTTCCCCAGTATGATGGCATTTGCCGAGGCATTCACGCAAGAGATGCAGCCCGGCTCGCCACGCCTGGGACCAAACCTGATGCTGCCAAATCGGTCGCAAGAGACCGGCCATCGCTTGCGTGCCTACATCCCTTCTGTATCACAAACCAGCAACGAGCAGGCAGCCGCACCGACGATCTTTGATCCGGTTGCCAGCACTCCACCTATGCCTGCCGCATCACCAACTAACGCACTGACACCAAATGTTGGCACACCCCACAACTTCCCTACCGATATGGTTCGAGCTAGCATGGATGCAACTGTCTATCCCATGCCACAAACAATGACGCCACCACAGGAGAATGCATCGTGGCAAGCAGCTACGAGAACGCAGCCGCAGTCCGCACAGCCGCCAAACTGGCCTTATCAGCAACCGATGCCCTCAATGCCCTCGCAACCGCCGGGATATGGCTATGCACAACAATCACAACCAGTGCAATCATCAACACCACCAATTCAACCAGAGTCAACACAAGCGAGCCAGCCGAATATGAACCGCCGTAGTGCGTTGGGTTGGATTCTGGGTGGCGCGGCTGTCGTTGTCGTTGGAGGCGGTGCTGGTCTCTACTTTTTAACCCATCGCGCCCCGCGTGGCCTCACGCATATTCTACACGGTCATCAAGGAAGTGTACTGGATGTCGCATGGTCGCCCAACGGCTCCTATTTGGCCTCGGCCAGCGCGGATAAAACGGCCCGCATCTGGCGCACAGATACGTGGCAGAGTATCATCACTTACACCGGCCATAGCGCCGCTCTCGATGCCATCGCCTGGGATAATAGCAGTGCGCTCATCGCATCGGGTGGACACGATAGGCTCGTTCAGGTCTGGTCGCCCAATGGCACCACACAAAATACCTTTAGTGGTATGAAAGCCTTTATTAGCTCACTAGTCTGGGCCGAACGTGGGTTGCGCATCCTCGCGGGAACATTGGGTGATGGCTTGCACGTGCTATTCACTAATAGTGTGACTGAAAAGATCACCGAACCAAAGCTCGTGATTCACGCACTCGCACTCTCTCCCAACGGACACTGGCTAGCTGTAGGCACAAGTACAGGGAACATCATCTTGCTTTCACAGACCACTATTCGTCGTCCAGTTGTATATACCGCACATACCGCTGCCGTTCTCTCGCTGTCCTGGTCGCCGGACAGCTTGCTGCTCGCCTCCGGCTCCGCCGATCAACAAGCTAAAGTCATTGATGTAACGACTGGCAATGTGTTGCATCAGTTACCACATACCAGCGCCGTCACCGGCGTGGCATGGAATCCTGCCAACAACACTCATCTTGCGACAACATCCAGCGATGGCATGTTACGTCTCTGGTCTACCGATAGCGCCACACCAACCATCTATCAGGCACACAACCCACTCACCTCGCTTGTCTGGCATAGCCGTGGCATAGCGGTGGGAGCAAGTAATGCAACCATCCTCATTTACGATGTATGATAGTAGTAGAGTCTTTTGCCTGACGGGCATCCTGTCACTGATAACCGCGAGACCTCGTGTACGAAGTAGGGACGGTGGGCAAAAATTGCGAGGTAGCACATACAACATGACAGGATAGCAATATTCATACATTTTGTTATAGCAGGAGTTTGTGCATTTATGGTTAGTACAAGTACAATGAAAAAATGGTCGGCATTACGTGGATTAAGCGTCATCATTCCTAGCCAGGGTCGCAAGGCCGGTATAATTGAAGATTTC
>JAJZEJ010000360.1 GCA_021828635.1 Chloroflexota bacterium | reverse complement strand
CTGACGGGTATGGGTGTGCCACGGGACCAACGGGACCAGCCACTTGAACGTTGTCGGCGTGTGCGCTTGTACGCCATTTCATAAGGAGCGAAAATGATTCGCCTGGAAATTCCCCAACGCGGTACGATAGAACTCCAGCATGCCGTTTTTGACATTAACGGCACGCTGGCAATTGATGGCGTGATCGCCCCGGAAGTGATTCAACGTCTGCATGTTCTCTCAGAACAACTGACATTGCACTTTCTGACAGCCGGAACGCAGGGTAATATTCCCGAAATAGAGCGTACGCTTGGCATATCACTACGTCTGATTAGTAAGGCCGAAGAGAAAATGCGCTATGTGCAGCAGCTTGGGCCATCGAACGTAGTTGCCATTGGCAATGGTGTCAACGATATTGGCATGTTACGCCTAGCTACGCTCGGTATCGTTGTTCTCTCCAGCGAAGGTCTGGCAGCCCGCGCCTTGCAAGCTGCCGATGTGTTGGCTAATAGTCCCGTGGATGCCATTGATCTGCTCCTGCGCCCAAAACGGCTGATTGGCACGTTGCGTGGGTAGAAATACGATCCTATGAAACCAGAAGTATCGAGCGATGGAGAGATTGCCCTGGCTCCATCGACACAGCCAGCACAGACGACACGCCAGGGACTACTCTATATTTGCATCGCTGTAACGCTTTTCGGGTCGGGATCGGTGCTGGTTCTCTGGTCGCAGCCCTTCACCGCAATTGAGATTGCCTTCTGGCGGCTGGCTATTGCTACCATCATGGTTGCCATCATGGGCCTGTTGACACACCAGCCTCTACGTTTAACACGTAGTCAGGTGCCACGTTTCCTGCTCTACGGTCTGGTGACGGCGCTGCATTTCCTGTTCTATATCGCCTCACTCAGCTTTACCACTATCGCGCACTCGCTGGCTATCGTCTATACCTCGCCGATTTTTGTCACGCTTTTTTCTGTCATCTTTTTGCGCGAATCGCTGCCGATACGCAAATATATTGGCATCGGTGTGGCTATTCTGGGTATTGCCATTCTAGCCGGTTTTCAGCCGCACTACACGGCTTGTTCGCTACAAGGTACGGGTCACTGCATGGTTCTGGGCGATGGTTTGGCGCTGCTCTCAGCCATCTGTTTTGCTATTTACTCTATCGTCGGGCGAGGTGAACGTGAGCGCCATCCACTTTTCCGCTATACCACGAACGTCTATGGTCTGGCCGCGCTCTGGCTCTTGCCAGCTACGCTGTATTTCGCTTTCCGCCATGTCTATACATTGAGTGCCATCAGCGCCGTATTGGCTCTGGGCATTTTCCCGCTCGGTCTTGGTCACACGCTTTATAACGCCTCGGTACGCCATATTCATGCTACCTATACCAACCTGATCTCGACGCAAGAAGTGACAATTGGTGTGCTACTCGGCATGATTTTCTTTCACCAGTTTCCCACGCTCAATGCTTATATCGGTGGGGCTATTGCTCTGGTTGGTATTATCGGCGTGCTGCTATAACTGTGGGTCCACAATGCAGCCCTCCAATGCATCGCACATAGGTGAAACGCCATAGCCTTGCTCACGTTGCGTATAAGCCCACGCCGCTTGTAATGCACAGAGCAAAGCATCCAGCGCATCGCCCATCGGCTCCTCAATCAGTTGTTGCGCTAACTCTTCTGATAGATGAGGCGTGACACCGTACAGATCACGGCAATCGGTACTCTGCAATCCTTCGAGAATCGTCAGCCGCGCTGCTGTGTGTTCAGACGATTGCAGCTTGCGCTCATCGCTTTTGTAGCCGCGTTTGCCAATCAATGCGCGTGCAACCAGGGCTGGATAGCCCTCGATAACGATACGGCTATCGTTGGTGGGACGACAAGGGAGAATGCTCACGGGCGCGGCTAACAGGCGCGGTGCGCCTTGAAAGAACATTTTGCCAACGGGAATGCGATAGAGCATCATCGGACTACGCGCACTTGCTAACAGATCAGAGGGGCGCAGGAGCAGCTTTTCACCGGCTGGATGGCTAGCTTGATACGCTCGAATGGAAGCCTCAAATTGCTCTTTGCCCATCTTTGCAATGTGTGTTACATAATCAGGCCAACTGAGAGGCCAGTGCAGTGCTTCAATCAATGGGCGTGGTTGGCCGAAAGGGAGGTCTAGCGCCGCTAGCCAGGAACCATCGCTGGATAGCCACTCCTCAAATTCCGCAAAACTGGCGAAATGATAGCATTCCTGCACCTGTAATTCGGTTTTTTGCAACCAACAACGCATGCAGGTAATAGGTTTGCGCCGTGTGGGTACGCTGGTAAAATCAAAGCCATAGATCAGCATCGGACACCGACTCATATGATGGGTAAGCTATGTTGCAAGTATTCGTTGCGATAAAAAGTGATCTTTACACGCTTTTGTGGCGAACTTCGTAGCGGAGGAGGACGTTGTCGGAGTCTTCCCACCTGCGGATGTCGATGAGCCGAAGTGATGCGGGGGTCTTACCCACGAAGACAGGGACTCCTTCACCTAAAACAAGATTGCCAATCATCAGATGTATCTCATCAATCAGATCATGTGCCAGCAGATCGTTCCACAGGGTTCTGCTGCCGGTTATCAAAATATCTTTGCCGGTTTGGCCTTTGAGTTCGGCAATCTGCTGGTAAGCGTCTGCACGCCTGATGATATGGGTATCGGGCCAGTTTCCTGTCAGTGTATCTGAGACGACGATAGCATTGACGGATTGGCCTGCCTGGGAGAGTTCTCGTTGTGAGGGCGTCCACTCCTCCGAGGTGGGGTTCTCGGCAACCTTCGGCCAAAAACTGTGGAACAGCTCGAAGGAAACACGGCCCACAAGATGCACCTCGGCTGTACGCAGCAGTTCGGCATTATACGTGTCGAAGACGCCGCCCATCATTGGGAACATGACTGAGACATCGTTGTCTGGCCCAGTGTGATACCCATCCAATGAGATGATGTTATAGACAATGATTTTACGCATGACTGTTCTCCTTTAGTTCGTTGGTCAACGGCGGTGTGCAAACGTGCGCAACCCCTCGTCTCTAGCTTCCTCTTGTTCGCTGGAGGTGTTTCCCTCCTTCCATTAAGAAACACTCTATCACTCTAACCAGAAAAAACCTCTCGAATCTTGCTCTTCTCTGGAAGCAAAAGTCAGAAACGTTTGCAGGCAATCTGCGCGGAGAAGTCACGCTCTGCACTGCCTGTCACTTTCTTATCGCAATGAATACTTACAATATGGAG
>JAJZEJ010000623.1 GCA_021828635.1 Chloroflexota bacterium | reverse complement strand
TCTCAACAACACACGTTACTTCCACGGCGGGGATTGTATTATGCCATGATTGCCGGTGCTATGACAGGAATAGTCACAGCCCTTCTAACGATAGTGATCATCCTCTTGAATGCAGGAACCTTTCATGCCGCCCGGCTGCAAATCGCCGTGGATAGGTTGACCGTCAAGACGGCGCTGGCCCTGGCAGCATGGGAACTCCTCACTGTCGTGCTGAGCCTGCTGGCAGGTTTTTTTGTTGGTTGTATTGTTGGCAGAATCGTCATCCGTCGCCGACTTGGTTTCCTGGCGGGCGCTCTTGCTGGAGCCATCTTCTACCTCGTTACTTTCCTGGTGAGCTTTATCTCCAGCTATCCAGGCAACCTTGTCGTCAACAGAACGCCTCTAACGACTGGAAATCTCGTGATCTCGTTCTTGTTGCTCTGTCTCTGGAGTCTGGGTGGGGGGCTTGTGAGCCTGTTTGGAACATGGGTAGTGACTATAGGGCATCCCCATTATAGAAGGTTTGGAGGATAGTATGAGCGTACTGCTACAAACGCAGCATCGACCAGGGGGGCGATCTTTAGAAGTGACGGATAGCGTCTTGATCCAACAGGCACGCATCGGTGATCAAGGCGCGTTTGAAATCCTTGTTGATCGATACAGTGCTTTGCTCTTTTGCTTGACCTTGAATATATTGCATGACGAACACCTCGCCCATGATGTGTTGCAGCACGCCTTCCTCCAATTGTACCGCTCGTTACCTACATTACGAACGGATGGGACAATCAAAGCCTGGTTATGCCAGGTAGCGCGTTACCGCTGTATCGATGAACTGCGTCTGCGACGCAGACGCCCATCCCTCTTTTCTGAGGTGGGGGAGAATTCTGAAGGGGAAGAATTTTCATTTCTTGTAGAGATTCCTGACCCAGAGCGACCACCGGAAGAGCAGGTTGAACTGATCGAGCTACGCCAACATATCCTGGAGGCGATTAAGCAGTTGCCCGTGCGTATGAGTGCGGTTGTGCTACTCCGCTATGCCAAACAACTAAGCTTCCGCGAGATTGGACAGGTGCTGAGCATGCCAGAAGCAACGGCCAAAACATACTTTAACCGCGCAAGAAAGCCTCTGCGTATTTTATTAGAACTAGAATATGAGAATAATAGAGTCTAAAAGATTAAGTGATGAAAAAACAATAAAGCAAATCAGCTCAAGAATCATTGAACGGCAGGCGAGTGAACGGGATGTCAACTACTCGACAAGAGAAAATATGAAACAAGAAGCTATAACACAAGCAGCATTGCATCACATACAAGAGAAAGAACAGCGTCACGGCGGAAACCAACTTGGCCCTCTACTCTGCTGGGCGGTAGTCTTTGCTGATGTAGGAACCTCGATTTACTATGTTCCGGGTATCTTGTATGGAAATGTCGGGAATCTGGCCGGCTTTTTTGTGATGCTGACGATGTCTGTTTTCGTGCTTCTTACCTTGAAATATGCAGAGGTTACGCATCGTTTTCCCCAGGGAGGTGGGGTAGTCACGGTGGCTGCTCAGGCCATCAATCATTGGGTAGGCGCTCTCGGTGGGATGTTTATTCTGGTTGATTACTTCCTCACGGCTGCGATCAGTTGCCTTTCGGGTATGCTCTATTTGAGCGTGGTTATACCTGCCTTTGCCCCTTTTACTCTTGAAATGGCTATCGGCGTGCTACTTCTACTAGGGTTGCTCAATTGGATTGGGGTAAGCGAGAGTGCGAAAGTGAGCCTGGCAGGGGCGTTAATCGCCTTTTTGAGCGATATCGCTTTGCTCGTTACCGTCTTTATGCACCTTTCTTTCTCACAGTTTCTTGCGTTGTTCCCACTCATGTTTGCGCATCAAAAACTGACCATCCCTTCTCTCCTGGTTGGTTTTGCTGGCTCCTTTCTGGCTTTTTCGGGCCTGGAGAGTATTTCGCAGTTATCGCCAGTCATGAAAACGCCCCGCAAGAAGGTCGCTGGCATTGCCTTATTGCTCGTCGTTGTCACCATCGGTTTGACCAGTCCGTTGCTGACGATGTTCGCAACGCTCTTGCTCCCGGCACGGGTGGTAGGAAACCAGGTTCTCTCTGCCCAGGTCATTTCGCTGCTCGGTGGACACTGGGGATCTATCGTCCTACAAACCGAGGTGGCAATCAGTGCCAGTGCATTGTTGATCTTTGCTGGCAACACGGCCATTATTGGTTCATATCATGTCTTCCTGGCGCTCTCACGGATGGAGTTTTTCCCAAAGTTTATTCAGCAGCGCAATACGCTCAGGGGTACACCGCATTTTTCTATTCTGCTCGCCATTGCCATTCCTATTAGCGTACTCATCGCGGTACATGGCGCTCTTACCGTCCTGGGAGACTTGTACGCCTTCGGGTTGTTGGGAGCTTTTACACTCACCTGTGTGGGCCTGGATATTGTGCGCTACCGCGAGCGCAAAGCGGCGCGTGCCGAACATGCTTTGTATCAACCCACCAGCCCACCCAACCTACCAGCTGGCGACCTTTCCAGGCGTGACGATGTAGCGGATGGGAACAAAGCCGTGAAAAGTACATTGACAACAACTCAAGCGCCTGCCACCACACGTGAAGGGGCAGACACACACGAGTTACCAGCAGATGGGTCTGCTGCTTCACCTTATACAGGGAGAATGGTTCTCAATCTCTGGCATACATGCAAGTTCTATCTTGGGTTGCTGACAACAGTCCTGGTGCTACTGGCATGGACGACGAATCTCGTCGCAAAGCCGTTGGCAACCATTTTTGGCGGCTCTGTGACCCTTGTTGGGATGGGGATAGCTTACTTCACCTATTCACGCACAAAACAGCCAGGATATATAGCGGTGCCTATTACTCATGGAGAAGAATATCTGCCTGGATCACTGCTGGCTGTGTTAGTAGCCGATGATATGCACAATGATGCGGTGATACGCTCGGCAATTGATAACGCACATGGTCAGCCGGTAACGTTTGTGTATCTTGGTCATGCCCAACCCCGCCGAACGCCGCGCATGTTTGAAGTTCATGACCCGTACTATGACGATCATCAGGCCAGAAAAACTTTTGGCAAAGCTGAACACCTGGCACGACAGGCAAAGGTTGCTCGCCGCTTTGTGTATCGGCTGCAAGAGCCAGAAGCTGTTGAACGCATATGGAGAGCAGTCCATCCGCGTGATCTCGTCATCTCGTCTGAAAATGCCGCACTGCTTGAAGAGAGCAACCCTGACCGCATCCGTTAT
>JAJZEJ010000071.1 GCA_021828635.1 Chloroflexota bacterium | reverse complement strand
GATAACTGCATGGGCTGTATCCCGCGTAACATCGGTAACGTGAAACTGTCACGTCCAAGTTTCACGTCAATAATGCGCTGTGGCGCAAGATCGGCAGCATATTGGCTTAATGCAGGCGCAAGCTGGTCGTAAGCGATATTTGATAGGAGAGGAATTGGCTCAGGTTGTCTATCTACAATAGTACTGCTCCAGAAAGAGAAGCGTTCATCACGATGGATGATGTGGAAAGGAGCTGCTGATTCCGCCAAAATAGACACTATTGCCTCGTCACGTAGTCCATTTGTTGCGTTGTAGACAGTAAAGCTAGCGTAGTCACCTGGATTACGATGAATAGGATGAGCAAAGGCAAGAGCATTCAGCTTGACAGGAGCTTTTACAGCAGTAGAAGAAAAGCTATATTCATGTAAGATAGCGTTTTGAGCAAAGCCGCATTGTGTGATACTCTCAAGCGCAGCATTATAAGCCCCTGATGGAAGAGGCGCATAGGCAAGTTCTGGAATTTGAGATAGATTTGACCTTTGCATTATCTTCTTTATATTCTGCACAATCTACTTTATCAGATTACTGCTTCTGTGAGTCTACACGTGTGAGAATATGACTGTTTTGCGAGATATTCTGTTCTGTCTCTTCTCTCAAGCTATCCAGATAAATCCACATCACTTGTTGTCCACCTGGATCAAGAGCATCGAGGATGACACGCTCTCCACCTCTTACTTTACAGATAGCAAGGATGGTCTTAGAGCCATGAACAAGAACTGCTTTTTGTAAGCTATCAGGCTCATCCATAATATCGCGCAACCTTGTAATTGCTTCACGAATCTTTTGCATCGACCAGCCATGATTCATGAGTTGGCGCACAAAGCGTAATTGCAAGAGGTCATCAAAATTGTAACGCCTGCGTGTACCTGACCCATGAGCTTGTTGTATGCTTGGTATAATGATACCTTGCTTTGCCCAATAGCCAATCTGTCGCACGGTAAAACCGCTCAGTTCTGCGACTTCTTGTGTTGAGTAAATGCAATTTGCTATGTCTTGTTCATGCATTAGACAGAACCTCTAAGACAATAATACCTGTCCAAAAGCACAAAGTCAATGTTTTTTTGTCGTTTTGGTAAATACGAGTAAAAAATATATGCTTCTTATGGCTCCATCATCTACCCGCCATATCTCCTCTGTAACTCAGCGCGTGTCATCCACACCTCTTGTGGGTAGGTGCTATAGGTTGTTCTCTGACAAATGTTTTCTCTCTATCCTATACCCCCGTATTCGGCGCGATGGCATGTGGCTTATGGTGTCACCTTAGGCAACTGAACGGTGGGCAGGTTACTTGGATTGAGGTGTACTAGCCTGATCTGCCCACTATTGCCAGGCATGGTATCGCCATAAGAGACCGTCACCGTCGCGCTGGTGGGATCAACACCGGACTGGCTCAGGATGTAAGCGCGGGCATCCTTGATCTTCATGCCTTTCAAATGACTCTGCATCGTGGTCAATTCGCTGTTCGGGAATTGATATTCGGCTATACCCGCGACCGCAACGGCCAGCGTGACATTACCGTTAGCATCAACCGCTTTAATCACCGGCTGACCGATCTGCGTCACTTGACTTTGTAAGACATAGTTCGCGCCATATTGCTTCTGTACCAGTTGTTGCATCTCGATTTTTGCCAATGTTTGCGCGTCACTGAGAACCACGTACTCCGCCGAACCCGCTTCCGTGAGTGAGACGCTGACTGTATCGCTGGGTGAACCAATTGAGGGCGTGACCTGTCCGCTTTTATTGGTGAACACAATACTACCAACCATCGTGCCGTGTTGTGCCGCGATCTGCTGCTGAATTTTACTGCTGATCTGCGCCCGTAATTGTGTTTGTAGCGGAGTCGCTAGGCTATTTACGTCATTATAAGTGACGACACGCGGACAAAAAAGAGCAATAATACAGTCGGTTGGTTTTGTCGTTGGCCCTGATTGGCTGCCACTTTCGGTATCCGCGGAGGTTCTAGCAGGAATAGCTGCGTGCGTGACATCGATATTCTGCAACTGTGGTTGCGCTTGCATGCTTAGCACGGTACTTAGAGAATGCACTAGCGGCGTGATTGTGACGGTTGCGCTAATTGAAGCTTCAAACGCCACGTACATGATACCAGAGATCACGAAGAGTAGGATGATAATGGCGAAGGTGATGATACCGACCAACGAACGGCGTTTACGTGGTGGTTGCCGTTTGACAGACTTTGGCGGCATTGGCGGCATTGGCGGGACAGGTGGTGGCGCAACAACGACTGCGGAATCCTTGAGAGACATGTGTTTCAGGTCTTCCATGCTAATATGCGTGGTTGGCGTGGCATAATCATTCTGCTTGAAATCATGTTCTACTGAGGTAGAAGTGCCGTTTGGCACGGGACGCAAGATCAGACTGTCTTGCACGAGTGCAGCCGATGGCGTAGCTTCTCGTAGAGGATGATCTGCTGTGATACGCCGTGGTGTGACATCAGCGTCATTGCTCTCAGGTGCCAATGACGCATGTGGACGGGGGCCATCATTCATTTGCTGGCAGGCATTCTCGAACGCTTTGAGGAGTTCATCGGCGCTGGCATAGCGGTTTAGTGGGTCAGGTGCGATACAATGCTTGATGACTGCTTGCATTGCTCCTGGTAGCGCGTGTGGTTTATCGGATGCTGGAAGATGACCAGTAATCATCTGATAGAGAATGACGCCGAGTGAGTAGATGTCGTTGCTGGGTGCGGAGACACCTTTCAATCGCTCAGGAGCCATATAAGCGGCAGTACCGAGTTCGTTGCCAGCCGCGGTGAGTTGTGGGGCCGCGCTGGCCCCTTGCAGCATAGCGATGCCGAAGTCGATCAGGCGCACGTAGACCTGATTATCCTCGTTCTCCTGATCGAGCATGATGTTACTTGGCTTGAGATCGCGGTGAACGACGCCACGTCTATGAATGTAGGCTACGGCGCGTACCAGAGCGGTGAAGAGTTGCTGTATTTCGGCCAGCGAGAGGGGACCGCGTTGCAGGCGACGGCTTAGTGTTCCGCCCTCGATATAGGGTGTGACCAGGAAGAGGCGTCCCTGCTCCTCGCCAAATTCGACCAGTTGCAGAATATGCTCATGCTTGAGATGGGCGCTCACCTCGGCCTCGCGCAAGAATCGCTGGCGTGCTACTAGATCATGTACAAGATCGGAACGAATAATTTTGATGGCAACCAGCCGTCCAAAGGCGCTGAGTTGACG
>JAJZEJ010000868.1 GCA_021828635.1 Chloroflexota bacterium | reverse complement strand
GGTTGTGGTGGAAGCGTTGCGTCCCTACTGCAATCCCGATGGTGGCTTTGGTAATGGACTGGAGCCAGATATTTGCGCACCGCTCAGCCAGCCTGTGCCAACCTGGACGGCGCTTTGCCTATTAGACGAGACCGACGCTTTTTCCGACTCCATAGTGCTGCAAGCCTGTGACTACCTGCTGACGATTACAACCGAGCAAGGAGGTGTTCCCTTTGTGCTACCCACGGTGCGCGATTATCCGCATGCACCGTGGTGGGAGACGGAGGATCAACCGGTTGCCTCCCTCAATCCTACCGCAGCCATTGCTGCGTTATTGCATAAACATCATATTGAGCATCCTTGGCTGGCCGTGGCAACCGATTATTGCTGGCGTACCCTTGACACACTGAACGCCACCACTCCCTACGAGATGCGTGCGATTTTGCCATTCCTTGAGTTTGTGCCAGATCGCACGCGGGCTGAGCAGGTCTTTGCGCGTGTTGGGCCGAAAATCCTGGAACAGCATTTGGTGGCACTCAGCCCCACAACAGAGGATGAGTCCCACACACCACTCCATTTCGCGCCACATCCACAGAGCCTCGCACGTCGTCTTTTCTCTGATGCGGTCATCGAAGCTCATCTGGACGCGCTAGCATCTGCCCAGCAAGAAGATGGCGGTTGGCAGTTCAACTGGCTGGCCTGGAATCCTGCCGCAGCTCTCGCATGGCGTGGAATCGTCACGCTTGAGGCACTCATCACGTTACGAGCGTATGGGCGACTGCTCTAAGCACGAGGCAGTGACGAGGAATCCTGGTTAGGAGTCTCTCGTCACTGCCTGGAATTGTCCTACTGTGGGGTAGGTGCTACAATCGCGCCTGCTAGCAGGTAAGCTACTCTAATCTGAGCTAGTGGAACGAGCGCCCGTAGAAGACAGAGCCGAGATAGAGAACAAATCCGCACCCTATCACTACTGTGAGGATGGCACTGATTACATACCTTTTGCGCTGTTCAGGTGCCAGTTGCCCTCTGGCCGCTTGTATGAGGGCATTGATCGCCCCAAAAAACAGCAGAGCAAATGCCATCTACCGTATGTGTGTTTCTCTCCGTTGTTACCCGCTTATAGCTGCTTCTCGCGTTTCATCGCACCCAGGTAACTCAGCATGGCAACGCCAGTTTTGATCCCCATGAAGAATCGCTCAATCTCCATATTCTCGTTGGGAGCGTGATTGGACTCATCGACGTTGGCATAGGGAACGCCGAAGGCTGGAATGCCAAGCGTTCGGGTGAAGACATAATTAGGTAAGCTGGCACCTTTGGAGGGTACCAGGAGTGGTTCGGTTCCCTGAGCCGCGAGCAGCGCCTGACGAAGTGGCTCGGTGAATGGCGAATCCAGCGGAGTTTTCGAGGGGTCCATCCCTCCATAGCTGGTGACACTGACTTCTGGAGCGTATCGCTGGACATGAGCTTTAACTTTAGCTAGGATATCCTCGGCGCTTTGTGCCTCAACCAGACGAATATCACACTTTGCCACTGCCTCACGTGGTAGCACGGTCTTGGAACCGGGACCGCCATAACCCCCATGAATGCCGTTCAAGGTCAGGGTCGGCCAAGCGGTGAGACGCTCAAAGTAGCCGCGTTCTTGTGGTTCATCGAGGTGATGAATGCCCAGAGAATGCTTGACCTCTTCAACATCGATAGGCAGTTTTGCCAGCGCCTCACGCTCCATATCGCTGAGCGGCAGGACGTGGTCATAGAAACCTTCAATCGTGATCTCGCCGGACGCATTTTTCATTGTGCTAAGCAGATGAACCAGCGTCCAGAGAGGATTGGGAACGATGCCGCCCCAGTGGCCGGAATGGAGATCGCGGGCGGCCTCTTGCACACGCAATTCGATGTCGAGTACGCCACGTACTCCAAAGCTGATGGTAGATTGCCCATTCTCATGGACCGGTCCATCACTGACAATCACCAGGTCAGAGCGCAGTTCTTCGCTATGGTCGCGCATAAATGCAGGCATATGAGGGCTGCCGACCTCCTCTTCGCCTTCGAGCAGTACTTTGACATTGCAGGGAAGTGTACCTCGACATGCCAAAAGCGTTTCCAGTGCCATAAGCTGAGCGAAGTGCTGGCCCTTGTTGTCTCCAACACCGCGTGCGTAGAGTCGTCCGTTGCGAATGTCTGGTTCAAAAGGTGGGCTAATCCAGGCTTCGAGCGGGTCAGGTGGTTGGACATCGTAGTGACCATAGAGCAACACGGTGAGCGCCTCTGGCTTTGTGATGGATTCGCCAAAAACCATCGGCCAGCCGGATGTAGGCATGATCTTGACACTCAGACCGATCTGGCGCATCACCTCCGCAATATATTCTGCGGTTTCGCCTATGCCATCACCATAGGCGCTGATGCTAGGGTGACGTAGGTAGTCGATGAGACGGGACAAAAAAGGGTCCGTATGATGATCGACGTAGGCAAAAACATCATTCAAATCGGGAGTAGGTGGAGTTGCCATGAGATATTCTTTCCTTATCCAGTATGGTACCCGTTCAG
Organism: Chloroflexota bacterium; assembly: GCA_021828635.1. The sequence continues at coordinate 728 of JAJZEJ010000868.1, read as the reverse complement.
TGTCAGGGATATCTCTTCCTTTCTACCATAAAGCCTTGCCACTTGGCAAATAGCATTGACGAACATCAGTTGGGGTATCACATGCCCCATGTTGCCGAGCTTCGCGTATTCCATGTGATTTCCCCTCTCTGTATAAAATCGAAAGCTAGCCTCCGAAGACCTGCTTGGCAACTGTAATTGCAGACATTGCCCTCGGCCAGCCAGCGTAGAACGCGAGGTGCGTAATGACCTCTATCAACTCTGTTTCTGTCAGACCATTTTCCTTTGCCTTATTGAGGTGGAAAGGCAGTTGTTCGCTGTTCCCGCCAGCAATCAGTGTAGCCACGGTGATAAGGCTACGATCACGTGGAGAGAGTTCCTTTCGTTCCCAGACATCTCCAAACAAGACCTCATCAGTCAGTTCGACGAGTTTCGGCGCAAAGTCACCGAATGTCTTCTTGATACTGCTTTCCTTTTTTGAATCGGGCATGTGTCCCTCCTGCTTCTATATCCAGTGCGTCATAAGCAGAAACTCCTTATGGCCGCAACAGCGTCTTAATCGCGCGGCGCTCGTCCATCGCACGATACCCCTCCGCCACCTGCTCCAGAGGCAGTTCCAGGTCAAAGACCTTGCCTGGGTTGATTTGGCGCTTCCAGATTTGATTAATGAGATCGGGCAGAAAGCGGCGCACTGGTGCCGGGCCGCCATGCAGATGGACTTCCGAGAAAAACAACTCCTGACCATCCAA